>DASYJZ010000710.1:0-2779 GCA_035995965.1 Longimicrobium sp.
CGACTCCACCAGCGCCCCCGCCTTCAGCACGCGGATCGACACCGGCGCGTAGCCGTATGGCCCCGACGGCACGGCATCCTCGGGGGCCAGCGCGGCGGGCACCACGTACGCCACCAGCCGGCGGTCGCCGCCGGCCGCCTCGCGCGCCACCACCACCGCCTCCGCCACGCCCGGGTGCGCGCGCAGCACCGTCTCCACCGACATGGGCTCGATGAGGAAGCCGCGCAGCTTCACCTGCGCGTCCGTGCGGCCCAGGTACTCCAGCACGCCCTCCGGGCCCCAGCGCGCCACGTCGCCGGTGCGGTAGAGGCGCGCCCCGGGCTCGCCGGAGAACGGGTCGGGGACGAAGCGCTCGGCGGTGAGCGCCGGCCGGCCCAGGTAGCCGCGGGCCACCCCCACGCCGCCCACGCACAGCTCGCCGCCCACCCCCACCGGCAGGAGCCGGAGCCCCACGTCCACCACGTACGCCCGCAGGTTGGGGAGCGGCGTGCCGATCGGCGGCTTCCCGCCCCCGGCCGCGAGCCGCGCGGAGGTCGCGACGATGGTCGTCTCCGTGGGCCCGTAGAGGTTCACCAGGGTGCGCCCCGGCGCCCAGCGGTCCGCCACATCGGCGGGGCAGGCCTCGCCGCCGGCGCAGAGGACGCGCAGCGCGGGGAGCGCCACTCCCGGCATCACCGCGAGCGCGGAGGGCGGGAGGAGGGCGTGCGTCACCCCCTCGTCGGCCAGGAGCCGCGCCAGCTCGGGGCCGGGGAGGAGCGTCTCGCGCGGGGCCAGCACCAGCGCGGCGCCGGAGCCGATCGCCGCCACCAGCTCCAGCACCAAGGCGTCGCAGGCGGCCGACGAGAACTGCAGCCAGCGGTCGCCCGGACCCACGTCCAGGCGCGCGCGGAAGGCCGCCGCCGCGTTCACCAGCCCCTCGTGCTGCACCGCCACCCCCTTCGGCGCGCCGGTGGAGCCGGAGGTGTGGATCACGTACGCCAGGTTGCGCGGCTCCACCCCGCCGCCCGGCGCGTCTCCATCCCCCGTCCCCCCGCCGTCCCCCGCCCGGTCGTCCATCTCTCCATCCAACGAAACGCAGACGGGCTCGGCGAACCCGCCGGCCAGCGCGTCGTGGAGCGAGGACGCGGTGAGGACGAGCCGGGCGCCGGCCGCGTCCAGCAGCTCCCGCAGCCGGCGGGGGGGATGGAACGGGTCGAGCGGGACGAACGCGCCCCCCGCCTTCCACACGGCCAGGAGCGCGACGACGAGCTCCGGCGAACGCTCCAGGCACACGCCCACCCGCGCCTCGGGACCCACCCCGCGCGCGCGCAGCCGCCGCGCGAGGGCGGTCGCCCGGCGGTCGAGCTCCGCGTAGGTCGTGGTGCCGCCCGCGAAGCGGAGCGCCGCCGCGTCCGGGGTGGCGCGCGCCTGCGCCTCGAACAGGTGGTGCGCGCACACCCCGCGCGGGTACGGGGCGGCCGTGGCGTTCCACTCCACCCGCAGCCGGCGCTCCTCCTCCGCGGTGAGCAGCGGCAGGGCCGAGATGCGCGCGTCGGGCGCGTCGACGGCGGCCTCGGCCAGGCGGCGGAAGTGGCCGGCGAGCCGGCCGATGGTGTCGGCGTGGAAGAGCTCGGTGGAGTACTCGAAGCCGCACCAGAGCGAGCCGTCGGGCTGCTCGGCCACGTGCAGGGTGAAGTCGAACTCCGCCGAGGTGCGGTCCGCGGGGAGCAGCTCGTCGCGCACCCCCGGCAGGTGCAGGTCCCGGGTGGCGTTCTGCAGCACCAGCATCGCCTGGAACACCGGGTGGTAGGTCGGGCGCATCTCCGGCCGCACCAGCTCCACCATGGTCTCGAAGGGGAGCTCCTGGTGCGCGTACGCCCCCGCCACCGCCTCGCGCACCCGCCCGAGCAGCGCGCGCACGGTGGGGTCGCCCTCCAGGCGGGTGCGGATGACCAGGGTGTTGATCATGTACCCGATCAGCGCCTCGGCCTCCACCCGCGTGCGGTTGGCCACCGGCGTGCCCACCACGAAGTCCTCGGCGCCGGTCCAGCGGAAGAGGAGGACGTCGAACACCGCCAGCAGCGTCATGAACAGCGTGGCGCCCTCCTCGCGGCCGAGCGCGTGCAGCTTCCCGGTGACGTCGGCGGGGAGCGGAAAGCCGTGCCCCGCCCCCGCGTGCACCGCCGACGCCGTGCGCGGCCGGTCGGTGGGGAACGGCAGCACCGGCGGCGCGCCGGCCAGCGCCTGGCGCCACCACGCCACCAGCTGTTCGCCGCGCTCGCCGTCGAAGCGCGTGCGCTGCCACGCCGCCCAGTCGGCGAACTGCAGCCGCGGCTCGGGGAGCGGCGAGGGGAGCCCGCGGCGAAAGGCCTCGTAGAGCGTGGCGAGCTCGCGGAAGAGGACGTCCAGGCTCCACCCGTCGCCCACGATGTGGTGCACCGCCAGGAGGAGCGCCTGGTCGTCGTCGCCCAGCCGCAGCAGGGTGGCGGTGAAAAGGGGCCCCTCCAGCAGGTCGAAGCGGGTGGCCCCCGCGGCGTTGCTGCGCGCGTTCAGCTCGGCCTGTCGCCGCGCCGCGGGGAGCGCGGTGAGGTCCTCCACCCGGAGCCGGGTGAGGCTCTCGGGATGGACGCGCTGCACCGGGCGCCCGCCGACCGCGGGGAAGGTGGTGCGCAGCGACTCGTGCCGGCGCACCACCTCGTCCAGCGCGCGCGCGAGGGCCTGGGCGTCGAGCGCGCCCCGCAGGCGCACCGGGTAGAGGATGTTGAAGGCCGGGTTGCCGGGGTCCACCTGGTCGAGGAGC
>DASYJZ010000711.1:0-5493 GCA_035995965.1 Longimicrobium sp.
TGCAGGCACGCGCTCGCGAGCTGTTCGACGGTCCATTGGAGGAGGTGGCTCGCGATCCGGTTCTCCGCCAGGTGGTGCACGATGCCATCGCCAACGGGCTTCGGCAGCCACCGCGCCCGATCCCCCCGCACGTGCTGGAGCTCACGGCGCGGTTGAATGCATCCGGATTGCGCGTCACACCGGGCACCTGTGACCCGCGTGACCTGCCCACTCCGCTCGACGTCGATTGCTCGCTCAGCGAAGCCATCCTCGAGGAGCGATACGGCGGGGATTACCGAGAACGGTGACTCCACCATCCTCCACCTGGACCCGCTTACGCCACCGTCCGATGATGTACTACCTCGACTCCAGTGCGCTGGTGAAGCTTTACGTTCGCGAGCCAGGTTCGCGACGGCTCGCGGCCTGGGTCGGCGTGCGCGCGGAAACGGGGGTGCGATCCGTCGCCGTCTCGGTCTCCCGGTTGGGTTTCCCAGAGACCATGTCGGCCATCACCCGCCGCCGGAATGAAGGGTCGCTGTCGCCGGCCGAGGCGATGAAGCTTTGGAATGCGGTCCTGTCCGACTTCATGAGCGGCGCGCAGACCTACGTCGTGATCGATCCGACGGAGACGATCGTCGGTCGCGCCGCGATCCTGGTCGCCACCTACGGTCTGCGCGGGTATGACGCGGTTCATCTCGCGTCTGCTCTCAGGCTCCAGATGGACGTCAGCGACCAGGACGAGGTCGTGTTCGTGAGCGCCGATGGCCGGCTGAACCGAGCCGCGGCGGCCGAACGCCTGTCCACCGCAGATCCCACCACCTGAGCTTTCCGCTCGATGATCGGAGTTGCTGCCTGCTGGTCAGGACACCGCGGCAGCGTCGGCGGGGATGGGTCGCACGGCGGGCTGGTCGGGGGTGACGAGGAGCACGCTCGGGACCCCGGCGGGGTCGTAGAGGCGCAGGTAGAAGTGGCCGATCCCGGCGAGGCCCAGCATCAGCCCCGGGGTCTCGCCGCCGTTGGGGACGCCGCAGGGCCAGGGGAGCCCCGGCGCGCCGTAGCGCTCGATGCCGGCCCAGCCGACGCGCTCGGCGGTGAGCGCCAGCTCCGGCTCGCCCAGCACCTGCGCCGCGAGCAGCGGGAGCTCGGCGTTGCCGGCGTCGCCGTGGCAGAGGGAGAAGCCGTAGCCCCCGGCCGCGAGCCCGGCCTCCAGCGCGCGCACCGTGGTCGCCACCGCCGCTCGTGCCTCCGCCAGGCGCGCCGCGTCGCCCGTCAGCGCCCACGCGCGCAGCCGCGACAGCCCGATTCCCGGCGCGCCGTGGCACCACGCCATCGAGTACGACGGCGGGAGGCCCGCCGCCTCGGCCGGGTCGCCGAAGATGCGGTGGTCCGGCCAGTTGCCGTGCTCGGGGCTGAACTCGCTCGCTTCGTAGCGGAAGGCCTGGTCCGCGCCCTCGCGGAAGCGCGCGTCGCCGGTGGCGGCGGCGAGCTCCAGCAGCGCCACGGCGATCCCCGCTGCGCCGTGCGAGTAGCCGGTGAGGTCGGCGCGGCAGGGCATGTCCAGCGTGTGCCAGCTCCAGCCGAGCGGGCCGCGGTGCGCCGTCTCCAGCAGGAACTCGCCATGGCGCGCCGCCGCGTCCGCCAGCGCGGGACGCTCCAGCCTGCGCGCCAGCCCCAGCAGCACCGGGATGGCCCCGGCGCTCCCCGTGATCACGTCCACCGCCTGCGCGTTCGGCGCGGCGGCGGCCAGCGGCTCCGCCAGCTTCGCGGCTTCCTCCGTCCACCCCGCGTCCCCCAGGGCGTCCCCCGCCTCGGCGAGCGCCCAGGCGATCCCCGTGAGCCCCGAGTGGAAGGCGACGGTGACCGGCGGCCCCACCCGGCCGAGCGCGCCGAGCGCCTGCCGCAGCGCGCCGCGCGCCGCCGTGCGGAAGGGCCGCTCGCCGGTGGCGGCGTACAGGCGGGCGAGGAAGAGCGCCACGCCGGCCGTGCCGTCGTAGAGCACGGGGCCCAGCGCGCGCTGCACGACCACCCACTCGCCCGGGCCGGGCTCCTGCGCGTCGCCCACCCAGTTGCAGCGGCCGCCCGCCCACACCGCCTCGCGGCAGAGCCGCGCGCCCAGCGCGGCGGCGGCGTGGAGGAACGGGAGCCGCGAGGCGTCAGGCGGCATCGGGCACCTCGTAGCGGCCGGTGGAGCCGGCGGCGAGCCAGGGGCGCTCCGGGTCCACGCCGCCGCGCCGGAACGCCTCCGCCACTGCCTTCAGCCGCGCGGCCGGCGCCCGCGTTCCCGCGCGCCAGGCGGCCCAGATCCCCTCCGCCGTCAGCCGGCAGCGGTGCATCCCGAAGCTCTCGCCAGACCCGGGGTCCTCCGCGAAGGCGAGCCCCGGTGCCAGCGCGCGGGTGAAGAGCGGCGTCTCGCGCCCCATCCCCCCCGCCACCCGCTCCCGCGCGACCAGCGCGAGCTCCGCCGCCAGCGGCCAGTGCCGGCGCGCCACGTAGAGCACGGCGCAGTCGGTGCGCGGGTAGAGCGAGCGGTGCGACAGGCACTTGAAGCGGAAGGGCAGGGCGTAGCGGTCGAGCGTCTCCAGCAGCGCGGAGACCAGCGCCGGCGCCGCGTCGGCGGCGAAGTTCCAGTAGATGCGCACCATCGGCAGCTCCTCGCTCCCCCCCGCCGAGCCGAAGGCGAACCAGAACCCGGGCTGCAGCGTGGGCGACTCGCGCGGGCGCCAGAGGCGCAGCCGCATTCCCTTCACCGGCGGCATCCCCGGGCCGTCGGCGGCCACGAACTCGCCGGGCCAGAGGAAGCGCGCGTCGGCGCCGCGCTCGGCCACCACGCGGCCGGTGGAGAGCGCCTGCCGCACCACCCACCCGTCTTCCCAGCGGTCGCGCCCCGGGTGCGCCGCCACCAGCGCGGGGACCAGGTCGTCGTCGGCCCCCGGCGCCGGCGGCGCGGGGGGTTCGGCGCCGAAGCGGCGGGCGTACGCCTCCGCGTACAGGAGCTCGGTGAGCAGCGGGACGACCGTCGCGCCGCCCTCCGCCGCGGCGGCCTGGGCGGGGGTGGCGGCCGGGCGCTCGTGCGGCCGCCCGCCCACGCGCACCGCGGTGGGGGAGACGACCTCCACCGCCTTCAGCACCGGCTTCAGCTCGGCGAGCGCGCTCACGCGGCCAGCCCTTCCTCGAAGCCCAGCAGGTGCCGCACGGCGTCGTCGGGGCGGGTGAGCACGTTCATGGCGACCTGCATCAGGTAGAGGACGTTGGGGGGCACGTGCTCGGTGTTGGCCGTGTACTCCCACGCCGTCTGGATCAGCCGCGCCGCCGCGAAGAGGATGCTCCGGCGCAGCCGCTCGGCCGCCGCCGCGGCGTCGAGCCCCAGCGTGCCCGCGTAGGCGCGCCAGAAGGCGTGGATCGCCGGCTGCATCCGCTCGATGGGGAGCGCGGCGAGCTCGCCCAGGCGCGCGGTGCCGGCTCCCGCGGTGGCGGGGATGGAGAGCAGCCAGGAGGAGAGGTAGGCCTGGAAGACCGAGCCCACGTCCCAGCAGGCATCGCCGAAGTCCGCCAGCTCCCAGTCCACGATGCGCAGCTCCGGCGGGGCGCCGGGCCCCGCCGGAGCCACCACCAGGCAGTTCTCCCACTTCAGGTCGCCGTGCACCAGCGCGTCGCGGCGCCACCCGTCGCGCACGGCGTCGATCGCCGGCCCGAAGGCGGGGTAGCGCCCGAGCATCTCCACCAGCGCGCGGTTTCCGGCGCTCACCGGCCCCACCACGGCGGGGTTGTGGTGCATCACGTTCAGGATCCAGGGAATGCCCCGGGGGAAGGCCGAGTCGCGCGCGGCGTCGCGGGCGCGGGACCCCGCGTGGCGGTGGTACCCGCCCAGCAGGGTGCCCAGCCGCTCCGCCACCCGCTGCGGAACGCCGTCGCCGCGGCCCAGGTGGTCGCCCAGCGTCTCGGCGGCGGGGAGCAGCTCCACGGTGAGGACGAAGTGTGGCGGGTCGAAGTCCACGAAGCGCGGCATCAGCTCGGCGAGCGCCGCGAAGTCGGGGTCGTCGCGGGCCAGCAGGTAGCAGGTGGCCTCGCGGCGCAGCGTCTCGATGGAGAATGGCTCCCAGTCGGCCGGCTGCTTGACGAAGAGGCCGGGAAGGGCGCCGCGCAGCACGCGGAAGTTGCGGTTGCGGCTCGACATCTCGCGTGCCGAGTAGTCGCCGTCGACCACGGTCTCGGGCGCCACCAGGCCGCGCTCCACCAGGTAGTGCACCAGCGTGCGGGAGGAGAGGATCATCTACGCGGGACGCGGGGACGGAGGGCGGGGTTCCAGGCGTAAAGGGTAAGCCCCGCCGCCGGATGGCGACAGGGCTCGGCCCCTCGCGCGCGGCCGGACCCGCGGCCGTCCCGCGCCCCCCGGGTGGGGAGCGCGGGACGGCCACGGGAGGCGGGCGCTAGTACGGGCAGCCTACGTAGGTGCAGGTGAAGCCCAGGGTGCAGGCCGGCTGGTACGTGGCCGGGCCCGGGCAGCCGTAGTGCGTGCACACCGTCGCCGCGGTGCCACCGGGGTGGCAGCCGACCTGCGTGCACACCGTCGCCAGGGTGCGCGGGTGGCAGCCGTAGCGGGTGCACAGCGTGGCCGCGGTGCTCTGCTCCGCCACGGCACCTCCGCCCGGCGTGCACGTCGAGGTGTTGGGGCAGCCGAGCAGGTGGGTCTGCGGCGTGCAGGTGGAGGTGTTCGGGCAGCCGGGCATGTACGTCTGGGGCGTGCACGTCGAGGTGTTCGGGCAGCCCAGCAGGTGCGTCGGCTGCACGCAGCCCTGCCACCCCGTCGGACCCACGGGGGCCGCCGCGGCGAGCGCCTCCGGCCCGCCGCCCTGCGGCGGGCAGGAGATGGTGTTCGGGCACCCCAGCCCCACGGTCGGGATGCAGCCGGCGTGCGTGCCGCAGCCGATCTGCGTCCAGATGGTGGGGTGGATCGTTCCGTGCCCGCAGCCCAGGTACCCGGTACACCCGATCAGGTGGGTCGCCTGCGCGCAGCCCCGCCACCCCGTCCGGCCGATGGGGCCCGCTTCCGCGGCGCCGCCGCCGCCGCTGTAGTCGCTCAGCAGCGGGCCGTCGATGAAGCCCGACGCCGCGCTCTTGGGCCCGCCGCGCTGCCCGTACTTCACCTGCGCGCCGGGGCGCGCCCACAGCGTGTGCTCGCCTCCGTCCCTGGCGGGCTCGTAGTGCAGGATGTCTTCGTCGCGCACGTCCGCGAAGGCGTCGAGCCCCGGCCCGCAGTAGATGCGGGTGTACCCGTCCTCGTCCGAGTCGCCGACGAAGCCCCGCAGCACCTCGGGCGGCTCGCCGACGTTCTTGGGGTCGGGCACCAGCCGCGAGATGAACGCGTCGCGCGGGACCTTCGACCCGCTGCGGTTGGATGACGCGCCGGAGGAACCTGCCGTTTTCTCTGCCATGATGGGTCACCTGGGATGGGGATGGGGAGCGTGCCGGGAGCCAATCCGGCCCTCGGCGGGGGGAACGGTCGATGGTCCCGCG
>DASYJZ010000712.1:0-2257 GCA_035995965.1 Longimicrobium sp.
TGGCACTTGGCACTTGGCACTTGGCACTTGGCACCGTGGTTTCCATGCCCGAGTTCGGACGATTCTTCCTCCCCGGCCCCACCGAGGTCCGGCCGGAGGTCCTGCAGGCGATGACGCGGCCCGTGATCGGCCACCGCGGGAGCGAGATGTCGCGCATCCTCGCCGAGTGCGACCCGGTGCTGCGGGCGCTCTTCCGCACCTCGCGTCCCGTGTACGTCTCCTCCTCGTCCGCCACGGGGATGATGGAGGCGGCGGTGCGCAACGGCATCCGCCGGCGCGCGCTGGCGCTGGTGAACGGCGCCTTCAGCCGGCGCTTCCGCGACCTCGTCGCCGACTGCGGGCGCGAGGTGGAGACGTACGAGGTGCCCGCCGGCCAGTGCCACGACCCGGCGGAGGTTTACGCGCGCCTCCGCGGCGGCGGCTTCGACGCGGTGACGGTGGTGCACTCCGAGACCTCCACCGGCGTGCTCGACCCGCTCGCGTCCATCGCCGACGCCATCCGCCGCGCGGAGGCCGAGAGCGGCGACGAGGTGCTGCTGCTGGTGGACGGCGTCACCAGCGTGGGCGGCGCGCTGGTGGAGGCGGAGGCGTGGGGGCTCGACTTCCTGCTCACCGGCTCGCAGAAGGCGATGGCGCTCCCGCCGGGGCTGGCGTTCGCGACGGCGTCGGCGCGGACGATGGCGCGCGCGGCCACCATCCCCGGGCGCGGCCACTACTTCGACCTGCTGGAGTTCGAGAAGTTCTGGCAGAAGCACCAGACGCCGACCACGCCCGCCGTCTCCCTCGTCTACGCCCTCGCCGCGCAGTGCCGGCACGTCGCGGACGAGGGGGTGGACGCGCGCGCGGCGCGGCACCTGGCGATGCGCGACCGCTGCCTGGGGTGGGTGATGGAGCGCGGCGTGCGGTGGGGGATGTCCCCCTTCGCGCCGGAGGGGTGCCGTTCCCCCACCGTCACCTGCATCCGGGTGGATGGGCCCGTGCCCGCGCCGGAGATCGTGGCGCGGCTCAAGGCGCGGGGATGGACCATCGGTGGCGGCTACGGGACGCTCAAGGACACGACCCTTCGCATCGGACACATGGGAGACCACACCGTGGACGGGCTGAACGCGCTGCTGGCGGAGCTGGAGGGGGTGCTGGGATGAGCGACACGCGCTTCCGCATCCTGGTCACCGACGAGGTGGACCCCGAGGGGCTCGCCATCCTCCGCGCCCAGCCGCGGCTGGAGGTGGTGGAGCGCCCCACCCGCCCCGCCGCCGAGGTGTTGGCGGAGATCGGGGAGTACGACGCCTTCATCGGCCGCAGCGCCACCCGCGTGACCGGCGACGTGCTGCGCGCCGGCGAGCGGCTGAAGGTGATCGGCCGCGCCGGGGTGGGCGTGGACAACATCGACATCCCCACCGCCACCGAGCTGGGGATCGCGGTGATCAACGCGCCCGGCGGCAACACCGTCTCCGTCGCCGAGCTCTTCTTCGGGGTGGTGCTCTCGCTCGCCCGCCACGTGGCCGAGGCCGACCGCTCCATGCGCGAGGGGCGCTGGGACCGCGCGCGGCTGGGCGGGGTGGAGATCCGCGGACGCACGCTGGCGATCGTGGGGCTGGGGCGCATCGGCGGCGAGGTGGCGCGCCGCGCCCGCGCCTTCGGGATGCACGTGACCGCCTACGACCCCTACGTGGCAGACGGACGCTTCGGCGAGCTGGGGGTGGAGCGCGTCCAACGCCTCTCCGACCTCCTCGACCGCGCCGACGTGCTCACCGTGCACACCCCGCTCACCCCCGAGACCACCGGGATGATCGGCGCGCCGGAGATGGCGCGGCTGCCGCGCGGGGCCTTCGTGCTGAACCTGGCGCGCGGCGGGATCGTGGCGGAGGACGCGCTGCTGGACGCGCTGCGGTCGGGGAAGGTCGCCGGCGCGGCGCTGGACGTGTACACCGTGGAGCCGCTCCCGGCGGACCACCCGCTGCGGACGCTCCCCAACGTGGTGCTCACCCCGCACTTGGGGGCGTCGACGACGGACGCGCAGCGCAGCGTGGCGATCGAGGCGTGCCTCTCCGTGCGCGACGCGCTGCTCACCGGCGACCTGTCGGCGGCGATCAACGCCGCCGGGGTGGGCGGCGCCGCCTGGGCGGACCTGCGCCCGCTGCTGGCGCTGGCCGACCGGCTGGGGCGGCTGGGCCGCGCGATGCTGCAGGGGCCGCTCACCAGCCTGGAGCTGCGCTACGCCGGTCGGCGCGACCAGGCGCCGCGTCCGCTGCTGCTG
>DASYJZ010000713.1:0-2544 GCA_035995965.1 Longimicrobium sp.
CTGCTGATCTACACGCTCTCGCAGCTCCTGGGGCACTGACGACGGCCGTAATCTGTTTCTGAAACAAACCTCTGGCGCTTTCGGCGGCCTCCCCTACATATTGCGGTACAGCGGGCGCGGCTCCACAGCATGGCGTCCGCACCGGCCGGGATCCCCCACCCGGCGCATGACGCGACTCCTGTCCGGGAGCCGGCACTGTACACTCCCCATCGAGAGAATCCGCCCACCTCGGGCTGTCACTTCCACGTGACGGGCCGCGTATAGGCATGGACTGATCCGGCGTTTTCGGCTCGGCCATCCGCCGCTCCACGCGGCGGGACACGGGCGGAGGCAGGGGGACCCGCAGGCGGACGGGCTCTCGCCCCGCCGAACCCTCACCGGGAGCAGAAGTGAGGAGAAAGCCCCACAGCGGCGCCCTGCAGCGTGAGCTGGAGGAGCGCATCAGGAGCGGAAGCTGCGTGTACTGCCGGGCGCCGGCGGCCCCGGACCGCCCCCTCACCCGAGAGCACGTGATCCCCCGTGCCCGGGGGGGCCGCAGGAAGGACCTCCGCATCATCGTCCCCGCCTGCGCGAGCTGCAACCACCGCCGCGGCTCCCAGGAGATCGTCCTCTTCCTCCTCGCCCGTCCGCGGCGGATCACCGCCTTCCTGGACTACCTCGGCACCCTCCCCCCCGAAACCGTCCGCCAGACCGACTTGCGCGTGTTCGCCGAGCTGTACGCCGCGCTCTGGCTGCTGGTGGACAGCGCGTCCGCGGTCGGGCCGGGGTGGCGCGAGCGGCTGCGCCACCTTTGCGCCGGGCGGCGCCTGCACCGGCGGCGCTACGCGGCGCGCCGCATCGTCGCCGCCGTGGGCTCGCGGCTGGAGCGGGGTCGCGACCGGGCCACCATCGCCGAGGGGCCGAGCTGCCTGATGCCCGGGACGGTCCGGCCACCCGCGCCGCCGCGGCTCGACGCCACCCTCGCGCGGGCGATGGCCACGCTGGTCGGCACCCTCTCGCTCGCCTGGGAGGTGAGCGCCGAGCGCGTGCTGGAGGAGCTGGAGCGCGAGCGCGGAAAGTCCCGCGCCCTCCGCGCCCGCCATCCGGACCGTGCCGGACCGCGCTCGGCCGCGCACGACGAGGCGGACGACGCGTCGCCCGAGGCAGACGGCGTGCTGTCGCTGGACGGCTGGAAGCGCCGCAAGGGCCGCCGCCGGCGCACGCGCGTGGACCAGCGCGGCGGGCGCGGCGCCTGCGGGCGCGGGGGACGGGCGGCCTGATCGCTTGAACCGTGCTCCCGCCGCCACCCGGCGGGAGCGGACAGCTCCTCTTGCGCAGGAGGTGGGGATGGACTTCGCGAAAGACGGCACCAGCATCAGCGGCCTGGAGATGGTGGTGCTCGCGGCGCTCCTGGTGGTGGTCGCGGTGGTCGCGTGGCAGATGTACCAGCGCATGAGTGGACGCGCGGTGTCCGACGTGAAGGGGCTTCACTTCACCCGCCGTCCCCACGACCCGCCCGAGTAAACAGCGGAACCGACTGCTCTCACACGGGTCGACGGAGTCGACGGTAGAAGATGCCTACCATCGACTCCGTCGACTCCGCGTGAGGCCCTTTGTTTTCAGTTCTAGAACCAGCGGCCCATCCCGGGGCGTGGGCGGGGGAAGTCGGCGCCGTAGGGGGCCTGCTGGTGCTCCCACCCCATCGGCCATTCGCCGCGCCAGGTGCGCGTGCCGCCGGTGGTCTGGTACGGCGCGTGGTACTCGCGCATGTCGCCCACCCGGCCGACGCGGTCGCCCCCGTACGGCGCGTAGTTCACCGGCCGCTCGCCCGGGTGCTGCTCGCGCACGTAGTCCAGGTTGTAGCGCGCCGTCACGCGATTGGAGAAGGGCTCGACGCCGTAGCCATGATCCGCGCCATGGTCCCGTCGGCCGCCACGGTACTCCTCACCGTATCCTCTCCGCCCGCCGCGGTAGTCGCCGCCGTAGCCCATCGGCGAACCGCGGTAGTCGCCTCCGTATCCGCCGCCCACGAACCGCGTCCGCACCGGATCGCGCCACTCGGCCGTCTGCCGGTAGCCGCGCAGCCCGTAGTCGTATCCCCGGTCGTATCCTCGCATGCTCGCCTCCTCCATCGGGTTCACGGGGATCGGTGGATGGAGCAATCCCTGTTCCCGCGGTTGTGCCTCGATTCACCAACAGGATTCTCCCACGGAGGTCACAGGGGTCACGGGGGAACTTCGGCCGGTCCTCCGTGACCTCTGTGACCCCTGTGAGAGATTTCTGTTGACGTTGCCAGCGTCCGCGGTCCCTTCCCTGCATGCGCGGTGTACGAAGCCGACACTTCAGGGAGAGACGGGCGGTGACGAAGCTGAACGAGCTGGCGCGCGAGTACGAGGCGCGGCACTATCCGCCCACGCGGCGGCTCGACATCCAGGGCGAGGGGCCGCAGACGGCGCGCGAGCGGGTGCTGCGCTGGGTGCAGTCGTTCGCGCACGAGCAGCCGGGCGCCGACCTGCTGCTGGTCGTGCAGCGCGGCCGCAATCGCAAGGGACCGGTGCTGCTGGA
>DASYJZ010000714.1:0-5462 GCA_035995965.1 Longimicrobium sp.
CCGGATTGCCCCCGAGGAAGTCGCGTGCGTCGACTCTCGTCAGCAGTGGGCGCGGAATCTCGACGCCGTCCACGACCCGGCGTAGCCCCGAGACCACGACGTCCGCGTCGTCTCTCAGGGCCGCCGCCTGGTTCGACTCCAGGTGGTCAGCATCCCAATCGTCATCGTCGTCCAGGAGCGCCACGAATCCGTCGTGGCGGCCGTGCATATGCCCGAGCCCCGTGTTCCATGCGCCTGCGGCTCCCGGAACCCGGCGGTTCTCGAGCACGATGGTCGGAATTGGCGAGAGCAGCCCCCGGATGTTCCGCTGCACCCGCGGGGAGAAGCTCGTGCCATCGTTCACGATCACGACCAGCGCGGGCGAAGTCGTCTGCCGCCGAATAGCCGGTACGCATCGATGGGTGAGAAGGTCGATTCGGTCCCGTGTCGCCACCAGTACGGCACAGCGCCGGCGGCGCGAGGATGATGCGGAGGAGGATGGCACGTGAACGATTGATCGGCCTGGAGGAGGTTTTTGACACCCGCCGCGATTTAAGTAGCTCTTGCTCCGATTATAATTCTGTCCACAACCCTGGTTGGTCAACCTGTTCATCCGCGGGCGCGAGGCCGAGGAGGTGCGGGAGCCGCCGCGCCTCCTCTGCGGCTCCGCGTCTCTGCGTGAGACGATCTGTTGAGGGAGTGGAGGAAACGACGAAGCCCCGGCGCCGCATCGGGCGCCGGGGCTCCTATCCAGGACAGTAGCAGGGGGGGGACTCGAACCCCCGACCTTACGATTATGAGTCGTACGCTCTAACCGGCTGAGCTACCCTGCCACGCAGAAGGCCGGCCCGAGGACCGGCCTTCAACGTAGTAGCGGGGGCGGGATTCGAACCCGCGACCTTCGGGTTATGAGCCCGACGAGCTACCAGGCTGCTCCACCCCGCGATAGTGTCCTCCAATTTACCCGGTTCGCTCCGTCCGGTCAAGGCCGCGCGGCCCTGGGCGCCGAGTCCATCGGCACGAAGCGGTACAGCGTCTCCCCCTCGCGGATCATGCCGAAGCGCTCCCGAGCCACCCGCTCGATCGTCGCCGGGTCGCGCTCCAGCTTCAGCGCCTGCGCCTTCAGCGAGTCCACCTCGCGGCGGGTGCGGGCCAGCGCCTGCTCCGCGCCGCGGCGGTCGCGCTTGAGCCGCAGCAGGTCGATGGCCGAGTACTCGCCGCCGAAGGCCGCGTAGTACAGGGCGGCCGCCAGCACGGCACCCGCGAGCAGGTGGCGGCCCCGGGGCCTCAGCGCCACAGGCTCTTGCCGGGGTAGCGGGCCGAGGCGCCCAGCTCCTCCTCGATGCGCAGGAGCTGGTTGTACTTGGCCACGCGGTCGGTGCGGCTGGCGCTCCCCGTCTTGATCTGCCCCACCCCGGTCGCCACGGCCAGGTCGGCGATGAAGGTGTCTTCCGTCTCGCCCGAGCGGTGGCTCATCACCGCGGCGTAGCCGGCGGCGCGCGCCATCTCGATCGCCTCCAGCGTCTCGGTGAGGGTGCCGATCTGGTTCACCTTGATCAGGATGGCGTTCGCGATCCCCTCGCCGATGCCGCGGGAGAGCCGCTCGGTGTTGGTGACGAAGAGGTCGTCGCCCACCAGCTGCACGCCGGGGAGGCCGGTGGTCAGCGCCTTCCACCCGTCCCAGTCGTCTTCCGCCAGGCCGTCCTCGATGGAGCGGATCGGGTACTCCTCCGTCCACCCGCGGTAGAACTCCACCATCTCCGCGGCGCTCTTCCGCTCCCCGCTGCTCTTGTGGAAGACGTAGGCCCCGTCGCGGTACAGCTCCGACGCCGCCACGTCGAGGGCCAGCACTAGGTCCTCGCCCGCGCGGTAGCCCGCCTTGTCGATGGCGTCGAGAATCACCTCCAGCGCCTCCTCGTTGCTCGCCAGGTCGGGCGCGAAGCCGCCTTCGTCGCCCACCGAGGTGCTCTTCTTCTGGCTGCTCAGGACCTTCTTGAGCGAGTGGAAGACCTCGGTTCCCATCCGCAGGCCCTCGCGGAACGACGTGGCGCCGACGGGCATCACCATGAACTCCTGGAAGTCCACGTTGTTGGCCGCGTGCGCCCCGCCGTTGAGGATGTTCATCATCGGCACGGGGAGCACGTTGGCGAGCGGGCCGCCCAGGTAGCGGTAGAGCGGGAGCCCACAGTCGTTCGCGGCGGCGCGCGCGGCGGCGAGCGAGACGGCCAGGATGGCGTTGGCGCCCCGCCGGCTCTTGTTGGGCGTGCCGTCGAGCTCGATCATCGCGCGGTCGATGCCCACCTGGTCGTACGCGTCGTGGCCCTGCAGCGCGCCGGCGAGTTCGCCGTTCACGTTCGCGACGGCGGTCAGGACGCCCTTCCCCAGGTAGCGTTTCTTGTCGTCGTCGCGCAGTTCCACGGCCTCGTGCTCGCCCGTGCTGGCGCCGCTGGGCACCGCCGCGCGCCCGGCCGCGCCGGTGTCGAGGATCACGTCGGCCTCGACCGTGGGGTTGCCGCGCGAGTCCAGGATCTCCCGCGCGTGGATTTGCTCGATGATCGCCATGTATCTGCCGAATGCCGTTGGATTCGTTGGGAAATTTGCCGCAGGAAAGCTGGCGGAACGTACCCGCTGCACCGGTGAGTGTCAACCAAAACGGATGGTCTCACGCAGAGGGACCAGAGGTACCAGAGAACTGCCCGTTCGTCCCCTGGTACCTCTGGTCCCTCTGCGTGAGATCAATCTGTTTTGATTCTACGTCGCGGCTGGCAAGTCGAGTGTGACGCCCAGACCTCGAAAATCACTCTCGCCCGCGGGTGCTTCCAGCAGTGCGTCGGGGATCCCGTCGGAGACGTCGCGGGGGATGAGGCCACGGCCGCGGCCGGCGATCTCGGCGGCGCGGCCGCAGTACCAGAGGCCGAGTCCGGCGGCGATGCGCGGGTCGCGGCAGAGGGCGAGGAAGGCGCCGGCGACGCCGCTCAGCGTGTCGCCCATCCCGCCCGTCGCGATGCCGCTGTGGCCGCCGACGCTGACGAGCGTCGGCTGATTCGCCGATGCGACGAGCGAGGGGGCGCCCTTCAGCAGCACTGCGCACGCGAACTTCTCCGCCAGCCCGGTCGCGGCGGCGAACGGGTCGGCGGTGATGTCGCCGGTGGATCGGCCGAGGAGACGCGAAGCCTCGCCGGGGTGCGGCGTCAGCAGCAGCGGCTGGCGGAATTCGCCGCGCAGCTCCGGATGCTCCGCCAGCAGCGTGGCCGCGTCGGCGTCGAAGAGGAGCGGGCAGTCGGCGGCGGAGGCGATCTTCCGCAGCAGGGCGAGCGCGCCGGCATCTGTCCCCATCCCCGGCCCGGCGACGATCGCGTCGGCCTTCGCGAACACTTCGTCATCCACCGAGTCGCGATCTTCGAACAGGGCTTCGGGGATCACGGACTGGATGATGACGCGGTTCGCCTCGGGCGCGACGAGGAGGGCCATCCCGGCGCCGGCCCGCAGCGCGCCCATCCCCGCCAGCACGGACGCCCCCGCCATCCCCGCGCGCCCGGCGACGACGACGACGCGTCCCATCTGCCCCTTGTGCGCGTTCGGCGCGACGGGCGGGAGATGGAACGCCGCCCACTCGGCGCTGACCAGCTCGGCGTCGAAGTCGTCGAGCGGGTCGAAGCCGATCTCGACGCAGACGATGCGGCCGGCCTGCGCGCGGCCGGGGAAGAGGAGCAGCCCCCGCTTCGGCGCGCCGAAGGTGACGGTGACGTCCGCACGCACCACCTCGCCCGCGGCGGCGCCGGTGGTGAAGTCGATCCCCGACGGCCCGTCGAGGGCGACGACGGGGCGGCCGGCGCCGTTCATCGCGCGGATCACGCGGTCGTAGGGGTCGCGCGGGGCGCCGGTGGAGCCCGTCCCCAGCAGCGCATCGACCAGCACGTCCGCGGCGGCGACGGCGGACTCCATCGACCCCATCTCCACCATCTCCACCTGCCACCCGTGCGCGAGCGCCGCGTCCGGCGGGCGGCTCCCGGCGGCGAGCACGCGCACCTCGCGGCCCCACGTGCCGAGCGTGCGCGCGGCGACCAGTCCATCCCCCCCGTTGTTGCCGCTTCCGCAGGCCACGAGCACACGGCCGTCGGGGTGGAGGCGGTGGATGACGGAGGCGGCGGCGCGCCCGGCGTTCTCCATCAGCACGCGCTCGGGGATGCCGGCGCGGTCGATGGCGTGGCGGTCCCACGCGCGCATCTCGTCCGCGGTGAGGACCGGGACGTAGCCGCGGGCGAAGAACGGGGCGGGGCGGGGGATGGACATGTCGGCGGCGGGGGGAAGCACGAGGCCCACGGCGGGGATCGCCGTGGGCCGCTGGTCGGGCGCTACTTGTAGCTCTGGCCGATCATCCGGCCGTAGCTGATCTCGCCGTTGTCGATGCGGATGTTGAAGCCGCACTCGGGATTGGTGCAGACCCAGGCCTTGTAGGTGATCGGCGCCCCGTCGCGGCCGTAGTCCGAAAGCGGAAGCAGGATCCCCTGGCTGCACTTCTGGCATTGCGGAAACTCACGCTCGTCCGGCATGGCGTTCCCCCCCCTCACTGGTCGGCCTGCTCCCCACCCGGGCGCGCCCTCGCGCCCCGCGCTGCGGACAATCGGACACGGCGCCGCAAGGCGTGTTCCAAGCTACCTGGATTTCGCTGCGTGGACGGCGGAAGGGAGGCAGGAAGTGCTAAGTGCTAAGTGCTAAGTGCTAAGTGCTAAGTGCTAAGTGCTAAGTGCTAAAGTGCTAAAGTGCTAAAGTGCTAAAGTGCTGGCGTCAGCCCTGCTCGATGGGGCGGGGGCAGGCCCAGGGATAGTTCTGCTCGAAGGCCTCGGAAAAGCAGAAGATGCCGTCGAAGTCGTCGAGCGAGTCGCCCTCCTGCTTCACCAGGATCCCCAGCTCCACGAGGGCGAACACGATCTCGCCGAAGTCGCGGGTGGAGCGGATCCCCCAGTAGTCCAGGACGGAACGCGCCATGGGGCCGTAGCGCTCCAGCGCCAGGTCGCGGCACCCGGTCGCCATCTCGCGCCCGGTGATGTGGCGCGCCTCGCCCAGCCGCTCGATGGTGAAGTGGAGCGCGGCCAAGATGAAGAGGTACGCCGTCTCGTGGTACATGGGGTACCGCCTGCGGAGGCGCTCCATGATCGGGTCGGCCAACACGGCTCCATCCATGCGGTGGCTCTCGGGAGACTGCAGCGCCGCGCGGGGCGGCGGCCAACAGGGGACCGGGCGGGCGCCGCGGCGGCGCCGGGGAAGGCGGCGCCGCATCCGCAGGTGCAGCGCCGCCGATCCTGAATACGCCGATCACGAATCCGCGTTCCGGTACAGCACCGCCTCGCCCACGTGCTCCGGCGCGAGCGCCCCGCTGGTCGCCTCCCGCAGCTCGTCGCGCACCTGGTCCTCGGCGGACACGGCGACGCTGAACTCCACGATCCCCGCGTCGCCCGCCTCCGCGTATCCGTGCTCGATCG
>DASYJZ010000715.1:0-1733 GCA_035995965.1 Longimicrobium sp.
CCCCCGCGCCCCGCTAGCGTCCCCTTCGCGCCCGCCCCGCGGGCCTCCGTCGGTGCCCATCGCCCGCACGTCACGACCACTCCATGACGCGATTCCGCTCCGTCGCCGGGGCGCTGCTCCTCGCCGCCGCCCTGGCACCCGCGCACGCCCGCGCGCAGGGCGAAGACGCCCGCGTGCTCCCGCGTGGGTGGATCGAGCTCCGCGGCGGCGGCTTCTACACGCAGTTCGACTCGCGCTTCGGCCCGGGGGGAACGGTCCCCTTGGGCGACGAGCTCCAGACGCAGCTCCAGACGGTGGCGGACCGCGTGCTGCTCCCGCTCGCCGCCCCGGCGAGGGCGCAGCTCGACAGCTTCTTCACCGGCACCGCGGCGAGGGTGACAAACCCGGTGGCGCCCGAGGCGCCGGGGATCGGTACGGTGAACGCCCGGCTCGCCGGCGACCTCCGGCGCGCGCCGTTCACGCTGTCGTACGGCGTCACCAGCCGGCTGATGGTGGGGATCACCGTCCCCTTCGAGCGCAACGGGACGTCGGTGGCGGGGCTGTCGCTGGACGGCAGCACGCTCGGCATCAACGCCAGCGCCGACGCGAACGCGGCGGTGCTCACCCGCATCGGCGCGGCCTACGCGGCGCTGGGACGGGCGGCGCTCCTCCCCACGCGCGGATCCGCCGCGGGGGTCGAGCTGCAGCGGCGGGTGAAGGCGCTCGCGGCGGGCGACTCGCTGCTCCTCCCCACCCACGGCGCCTCCCCGGCGGAGCTGCTCCTCAACGCGGCGAACCTGCGGCTCACGGCCGACGAGGCGGCGGCGTTCGGCACCGTTTCGGCCGCCACGCCCTACTACCTGGGCGACGTGGAGGTGAGCGCGCGGTTCCGGCTGGTGAACCGCGTCCGCGGCTACCCCTTTCCCGATTCGTCCAGCCGGGGCGGCTTCCGCGCCACCGTGGCTGCCAGCCTGCGCCTGCCGACGGGGCCCCACGCCGACACCACCTTCCTGCTGCAGATGCCGCGCGACGTGGGGTATGCGGGCATGTCGGGCGACGTGTACGGCGACTGGTTCCTGGCGCGGCGGTACTGGGTGAGCGCCTCGGCCGGGTTCACGAAGCTGCTCGCGCACGACGTGCTGCGGCGCACGTTCAGCGCCGCGCGCCCGTTCCCCTCCGACAGCGTGCCGTTCCGTTCGGTGCGCAGGGCACCGGGGTCGCGGCTGCGGGCCTCGGTGATGCCGCGCTACCGCCTCACGCGCGAGCTGACCTTCGCGGCGGCCTACCAGTTCGAGCACGCGGGGGCGACGACGTACTCCGCCTCGGACGGGAGCGAGGTCGGGCTGGGGCCGGTGGAGCGCACCGACGCGTGGACGGCGCACAGCGTCGGGATCGGCGCGAGCTACAGCACCATGCCCGCGTACTTCGAGGGAAAGACGCGCTTTCCGCTGGAGTTCTCGCTCCTCTACCGGAACACGGTGTTCGGGAGCGGGTTCGCGCCGCACTCGGGGACGATCGAGCTCGGCGGACGGGTGCTGTACCAGCTCGTCGGCCGCCCCCGCAAGCCGAAGGCGGACAGCACCACCGTCGACTCCACGAAGCCGCTTCCGCCGCCGCCGCCCGCGCCGCCGGGGCCCATCGTCACGCCTGCCGAGCGGCCTCCGGCACGTCCGGCTCCGCCTCCTCCGGCCCCGGCGCCCCCGCCACTGGCGAAAAAAGAAAACTGACCGGTCTCCCGCAGAGACGCGGGGGGG
>DASYJZ010000716.1:0-3430 GCA_035995965.1 Longimicrobium sp.
ATCGACTTCAGCATGCCCGAGGACGTGGCGGCGGTCACCGTGCTGCACGGCTCCATCACCGTGAACGGCGTGAGCCTCACCGTGAACGAGCTCCCCCGGCCGGGCGTGTGCCAGGTGTCCATCATCCCCTTCACCTGGGAGCACACGAACCTCGCGGAGCTGGCCGAGGGCGACCGGGTGAACCTGGAGGGCGACACCATCGGCAAGTACGTGCGGCATCTTCTCGGGCAGCCGGGAGCCGGAGGCGCGGGGGCGGAGCACGTGGCGCGCGGGTGGGGGTACTGAAGGGAACAGAAGTGCTAAGTGCTAAGTGCCAAGTGCTAAGTGCTAAGTGCTGACAGCGAAGTGGAGAACGCCGGTGCCGGTGCAGTTCAGCACTTGGCACTCAGCACTCAGCATTTTCCTTGTTATTGGGAGATCGAATGGCTTTTGATACCGTCGAGGCCGCCGTCGACGACATCCGCCACGGGAAGATGGTGATCGTGGCGGACGACGAGAACCGTGAGAACGAGGGCGACCTCGTGCTCGCGGCCGAGCTGGTGTCGCCCGACGCGATCAACTTCATGG
The DNA here is from genome assembly GCA_035995965.1 of Longimicrobium sp. Classification (GTDB taxonomy): domain Bacteria; phylum Gemmatimonadota; class Gemmatimonadetes; order Longimicrobiales; family Longimicrobiaceae; genus Longimicrobium. Next base: position 568 of record DASYJZ010000716.1, read on the forward strand.
CCACGCACGGGCGCGGCCTGATCTGCCTGGCGCTGCCGCCGGAGCGCGCCGACGCGCTCGACCTGCGCCCGATGACCGAGGTGAACACCGAGATGATGGGGACGGCGTTCACCATCTCGGTCGACGCCGCGCCGCGCTTCGGCGTGACCACGGGGATCAGCGCGTCGGACCGCGCGGCCACCATCCGCGTCTGCATGGACGAGGCGTCGGCGCCGGGCGACCTGCGCCGGCCGGGGCACGTCTTCCCGCTGCGCGCGCGGCCGGGCGGCGTGCTGCGGCGCGTGGGGCAGACGGAGGCGTCGGTGGACCTGTCGCGGCTGGCGGGGCTCAAGCCCGGCGGCGTGATCTGCGAGATCCTGAACGACGACGGCACCATGGCCCGCCGGCCGCAGCTCGAGGAGTTCGCGGCACGGCACGGGCTGAAGTTCATCACCGTGGCGCAGATCGTGGCGTACCGGCTGCAGCGCGAGCGCCTGGTGCACCGCGAGGCCGAGGCGAACATCCCCACGCCGCACGGCGACTGGCGCATCATCGCCTACCGCAACGACGTGGACCAGCACGAGCACGTGGCGATGGTGAAGGGCGAGATCGAGGGCGTGGACGACGTGCTGGTGCGGATGCACAGCGAGTGTCTCACCGGCGACGTCTTCCACTCGCTGCGCTGCGACTGCGGCGAGCAGCTCGACGCCGCCATGCGCATGATCGAGGCGGAGGGGCGCGGGGCGATCGTCTACCTGCGGCAGGAGGGGCGCGGCATCGGCCTGGTCAACAAGCTGCGCGCCTACAACCTGCAGGACGGGGGGATGGACACGGTGGAAGCCAACGAGAAGCTGGGCTTCCGCCCGGACCTGCGCGACTACGGGATCGGCGCGCAGATCCTGCTGGACCTGGGTTTGGCAAAGATCCGCATCCTCACCAACAACCCCAAGAAGATCGTGGGGATCGACGGATATGGCCTCTCGGTGACCGAGCAGGTGCCGCTGGGCGTGAAGCCGAACCCGCACAACACCGACTACCTGCGCGCCAAGCGCGACAAGATGGGCCACGTCTTCCCCGGCGATGGCGGCCCCGCGATGGACGAGCAGGCGGCGTGACGGCGGGACGCGCGTCGCACGCGGTGTCGCACGCGGTGTCGCACGGCGGAGTATAGATCCTTCGGCCTGCCGGGTATCGCGAGGCCTGACGATTCGACGTGGTCGGCCTCAGGATGACGTCTCAGGGTGTGGTGGCGTCAGCGGAGAGTCGGTAACGATCGACCATCTGCACCTGGCACCTGGCACCTGGCACTTAAGCACCTGGCACTGAGGACTCTGTGATCGAACACGCCGGACACTTCGACGGCTCGGGGCGGCGGATCGGGATCGTCGTCGCGCGCTTCAACGACTTCATCACCCGGCCGCTGCTGGCGGGCGCCCGCGACTGCCTGCTGCGCCACGGCGTGGCCGACGACGCCATCGAGGCGGTGTGGGTCCCCGGCGCCTGGGAGATCCCCGCGACGCTCTCGCTCCTCGCCGCGTCCGGGCGCTTCGACGCGCTGATCGCGCTGGGGTGCGTGATCCGCGGGGCCACGCCGCACTTCGACTACGTGGCGGGGCACGCGGCCAGCGGCACGGCGGCGGTGGCGGCGGCGCACCCCCTGCCGGTGATCTTCGGGGTGCTCACCACCGAGACCATCGAGCAGGCGATCGAGCGCGCGGGGACCAAGGCGGGGAACAAGGGGTGGGACGCCGCGCTCGCCGCGCTGGAGATGGCGGACCTGTACGCGAAGCTGAAGGACGGGGGGAAGGCCGGGTGAGAAGCCGCAGCAAGGCCCGGGGCTGGGCGCTCCAGGGGCTCTACGCCTGGGAGTCGCGCAGGGGGCAGCCGGAAGACGCGATGCGCATCCTGGATACACTCTTCACCACCCTGCGCGTGTCGCCCGCCAACCGGCCGTACGCCGAGGTGCTGGTGCGGCTGGTCGCCACCCACCTCAAGCAGGTCGACGGGATCGTGCTCGAGTCCCTCACCAACTGGCGGATGGAGCGGCTGGCGGCCATCGACCGCAACGTGCTGCGCCTGGGCGTGGCGGAGATGCTCTTCGTGGACGACGTGCCGCCGCGCATCACCATCCGCGAGATGGTGCAGCTCGCCGAGAAGTACGGCACTACCGAGTCGCCCCGCTTCGTGAACGGCGTGCTGGACGCGGTGATGCGCCGCGTGGCGCCGGAGGCGGCGTCCGGCCCGCGGTGAAGCTGCTCGTCATCAACTGGCAGGACCTGGCGAACCCCCAGGCGGGGGGCGCCGAGGTCCACCTGCACGAGATCTTCGGCCGGCTGGCGCGCCGCGGGCACCACATCACCCTCCTCTGCTCGGGCTTCCCCGGCGCGCAGGCGGTGGGCGAGGCGGACGGGATGCGCATCCACCGCACCGGCGGCCGGCACACCTTCACCCTGGCCGCCGCGCCCTACTACCGCCGCCACCTGGCCCGCGAGCGCTTCGACGTGGTGGTGGAGGACCTCAACAAGGTCCCGCTCTTCACCCCGTTCTGGGTGCGCCGGCCGCTGATGGTGCTGGTGCACCACCTCTTCGGCTCCACCGCCTTCCGCGAGGCGTCGGCCCCGTTCGCGGCGGCGACCTGGCTGCTGGAGCGCCCCATCCCCCTCGTCTACCGCGGCCTCCCCGCGCAGGCCGTCTCGGAGAGCACCCGCGACGACCTGGTGGCGCGCGGGCTGCGGCGCGAGGACGTGCGCGTGATCCACAACGGCGTGGACGTCGACTTCTTCCGCCCCGACCCGTCCGTCCCGCGAGCCACGGAGCCGACCTTCCTTTCCGTCGGCCGGCTGAAGAAGTACAAACGGATCGACCACGCGATCGAGGCCGTCGC
>DASYJZ010000717.1:0-2117 GCA_035995965.1 Longimicrobium sp.
GATGTCCTCGAGCAGCGTGCGCAGGTCGGGGATGTCCCACTGGCCGTTGCCGAGCTCGTAGATCAGGCGGTTCTCGGTCTCCTCGGGGGTGACCACGAAGGTCTGGTAGAAGGCGCGGTTGCCGGAGCGCACGCGCAGCGTGGCGTCGAGGATCAGCAGCGGCTCGCGCACCGTGTCCACGATGTTCTGCGCGTAGGTCTCGATGGCCTTCAGCTCGTCTTCCGAACGCCGGCGCTCGGTGACGTCCTCCATCGCCAGCACCAGCAGCTCGGAGTGCTTTCCCGCGCGCAGCTTGCGGCCGTTCAGCAGCATCACCCGCCGCCCGATGCCGGGGAAGGCGTGCTCCAGCTCGAAGTCGTTGAACACCGAGCTGGTGGGGATCACGTCCTCCAGCAGCGTGCGCAGCGCCGGGATGTCCCACTGGCCGTTCCCCAGCTCGTAGATCAGCCGGTTCTCGGTCTCCTCGGGGGAAACCAGGAAGGTCTGGTAGAAGGCGCGGTTGGCGCTGCGCACGCGCAGGTTGGTGTCGAGCATGAGCAGCGGCTCGCGCACCGTGTCCACGATGTCCTGCGCGTAGGCTTCGACGAGGGGCTTGCGCTTCATCACGGAGCGCTGGCCGAGGTTCATCATGGGCGGGTCCCGCGTGGGCCGCGCGCCACCGGCAGCGCGGCGGAGGCGGGGGATGGGCGGCGGCGGCCGGGCATGGTGTCCTTCGGTCGTGGGGCGGCTGCCGCTCGCGAGAGCTGCCGCCGGCAGGGCTATTGACCATTTGGTAAATAAAAGCTAGCCTATATTGAACAATTGGTCAATATCGTCGCGAGGGGGTCTGGACGACGTGCTTCGAGGATGAACCTGGTGAAGCCGGTGTCCAGATCGTTCGAGGCTCGTGCCGTGGACGGAGTCTCGAGCGGTTTCGCGATCAGGGAAACGAGGAGGGAGCCGGATGCCGGGGAAGCGGGAGTCGGAAGACGTGCGGCGCGAGCAGATCCTGCGCGGCGCGTTCGAGGTGGCGTCGCGCGGGGGGATCGGCAGCCTGACCATCCGGGCGGTCGCCGCCGAGGCCAGGCTCAGCCACGCGCTGGTGCTCTTCCACTTCGAGCGGAAGGAGCGGCTGGTGCACGCGCTGCTCGACTGGCTGATCGCGACCACCTCCGTGCTCCACGTCTCGGACGACGTCGCCCGCTTCCCGCACGCACAGGACCGGCTGCACGCGCTGCTGCAGCAGGAGATGGCGCGGCTCTCCCGCGAGCCGCGCCACACCCGCCTGTTCTTCGAGTTCTGGGCGCTGGGCGCGCGGCACGAGTCGATCCGCGTGCGCATCAGCGCGGAGCTGGAGCGCTACCGGGCGGCGTTCAAGGCGATCATGGACGAGCTGCTGCGCGCCGAGCCAGGCGCGTTCGCGGGCGTGACGCCGGACGGGCTGGCCGCCGTGGCGGTGAGCTGGATCCACGGGTGTGCCGTGCAGGCGATGATCGACCCCGGCCACTTCGACACCGACGAGTACCTGGCCGCCGTGCGCGGGATGGTGGGGCAGCTCGCATGAGCCGCCGCGCCACGATCACGTGTGCATTTCGCGCAAGACCTCCAGGACGTCATCCTAGAGAGCGCGCCGCGGACCCGCGCCGGAGCGCCATCCGACGCTGTTGAGGCCGGGGCCCGCGGCCCTCATCATGAAGACGGGTGCCGCAGACGGGGATTGACACGGAGCGTAGGTTGAGCGGGACCCTCACCAGCGAGACACTCCCATGAGCGACCTGGCAGCGGAAGTCCCCTCCACCGTGACGTCGCGGCTCGACCACATCTTCCCCACGCTCACGCCCGAGCAGATCGCGCGCGTGGCGGCGCACGGGCGCACGCGCGCCGTCCGCGCCGGCGAGGTGCTGGTGGAGGCGGGGGACGCGGCCGTCCCCTTCTTCGTGATCACGGCGGGGGGGATCGAGATCGTGCGCCCCTCCCCCACCGGCGAGGAGATCGTCACCACCCACGGGCCGGGGGGCTTCACCGGCGAGACCAACATGATCTCGGGCCGGCGCTCGCTGGCGCGGGCCCGCGCCAGCGAGCGCCGGCCCGAGATCATGTTGGTCTCGCCGGTGAAGCCCCCCGGCCCGTGGGTGGTG
>DASYJZ010000718.1:0-5506 GCA_035995965.1 Longimicrobium sp.
TCCGCCAGCCGCTCGTCGGAGCGCACGATACCGACCAAGTCCCACATCAGCCCGCGGATCTCCTCGCGCTCGGCCTCGATCTCCGCGAGCTCGACCGACGCCTCGCCCGAGCCGCCGGCGGGGAGCGGCGGCTCCAGCATCCGCGTGACGGAGAGCTGCGGCCCGATGCGCTCCGCGGCCCGGTGCGCGAAGACGATGGCCTCCAGCAGCGAGTTCGACGCGAGGCGGTTGGCGCCGTGGACGCCGGTGCACGCCGTCTCCCCCGCCGCGTTCAGGCCGGGGACGGAGGTGCGGCCGAAGGTGTCCGTCAGCACGCCCCCGCAGAGGTAGTGCGCCGCGGGGACGACGGGGATCCCCGACGCCAGCATGTCGATCCCCCGCTCCGCCGTCTCGCGCCGGATGTTGGGGAAACGCTCGCGCACCTCCGCCTCGGGGATCGCGCTGCAGTCGAGCAGCACGAAGGGGTCGCCGGTGCGCTTCATCTCCGCGTCGATGGCGCGCGCGACCACGTCGCGCGGCGCGAGCGAGGCGAGGGGGTGGTACGCGTCCATGAACGCCGTCCCGTCGCGCCGGCGGAGGACGGCGCCCTCGCCGCGGACGGCCTCGCTGATCAGGAAGGTGCGCTCCCGCGCCGGGTAGAGCGCCGTCGGGTGGAACTGGATGAACTCCATGTTCGCCACCTTCGCCCCGGCCCGGTACGCCATCGCGACCCCGTCGCCCGTCGCGATGGACGGGTTGGTGGTATGGCGGTAGACCTGGCCGCAGCCGCCCGTCGCCAGCATCACCGCGCGGGCGAAGATCGGCACCGGCTCGCCCGAGTCCGCATCGAGCACCAGCACGCCGCAGCAGCGCTCGCCGAGCGTCCCCGGATCGGTCGCCATCAGCAGGTCGACGGCGGCGGTGTTCTCGTAGATGCGGATGCCGGCCGCCGCCACGGCCGCGAGCAGGCCGCGCTCGATCTCGCGCCCCGTGAGGTCCGCGGCGCGCACGATGCGCCGACGCGAGTGTCCGCCCTCGCGCCCGAGCGAGAGCCCCGCCGCGTCCTCGCTGAAGTGCACGCCCAGCTCGATCAGCTCGCGCACGCGCGCCGGCCCCTCGCGCACCAGCACGTCGACCGCGTCCGGGTGGCAGAGACCCGCGCCGGCGACGAGCGTGTCCTCCTGGTGCAGCGCGGGCGAGTCGTCCGTCCCGAACGCCGCCGCGATCCCCCCCTGCGCCCAGTTGGTGCTGGACTCGGGGCGGCTCTGCTTGGTGACGATCGCCACCGAGCCGTACCGCGACGCCTTCAGCGCGAAGAACAGCCCCGCGATCCCGCTCCCTACCACGACCACGTCCGCACGCATCACGTCCGCCTCCGCATCGAAGGCACTGGCCGTTGATGTCCGCGAAGGCGGACTGCGTGCCGTTGTAGCCGCGAGTTTACTCGCATCGTCGCGGAAATAAACATCGTCCCAGGATGAATCGATCGGCGTGCATCCCTCATCCGCGCCTCGCCTCCAGCGCGCGCCGCAGCGCCCCATCGAGCGCGTCGCCGCCGGCTTCGATGCGCACGGCCTGCTCCAGCACCAGCGCTTCGGTGGATGGAGGTAGGAGCTCCCTCAGCTTCACCGCGTCCTTGTGCGTCATCACGATCGTGCGTCCGGCAGCCCGATCCAGGATGTGCCGCGCGTCCGCGGAGGTGTAGGGATGATGATCGGAATACGCGGCCTCCTCGACCTCCGCGCCCGCGTCTCGCAGCGCGTCGAAGAACGGCCCCGGCTGCGCCAGCGCCGCCACCGCGAGCACGTCGCGCGCCCGCAGCCAGGCCAACTTCCGCGCCGCGCCGCCGTGCAGCGGCGTCAGCCTCGCGGGCGCGAGGTGGCAGACCGCGATGGGCTTCCCCGGCACGGCGCGCGCCACCTCCGCCGCCACCTCCGCTGCGCGCGCCGCGCCGGCGGACTTGCGGGTGAGCACGATCGCATCCGCCCGCGCCAGCGCCGGCACGTCCTCGCGCCAGGGGCCGCGCGGCAGCAGGCGCGGCGACGGGTCCCACGCCTCCACCGCGACGAGCACGACGTCGAGGTCCCGCGCCAGACGCCGATGCTGGAAGCCGTCGTCGAGCACCACCACGTCGCAGCCGGCCACCACCAGCTCGCGCGCCGCCTCCACCCGACGCGCGCCCGAGGCGACCCAGACGCGCGGGTTCAGCTCGCGGTGCAGCAGGATCTCGTCCTCTCCATAGCCCCGCAGCGCAATCCCGGGCCGGTGCCCCCACGCCCGCAGCCGCCCGGCGAGCCACGCGGCGAACGGCGTCTTCCCCGCCCCGCCGACGCCCACGTTGCCGACGCTGATCACCGGCACGTCCACCGCGTCGACGACGATCATCCCCCGCGCGAACGCCGCGTTGCGGGCCGCGACCACGCCGCGGAATGCCCACTCGGCCGGGAGCAGCGCCACGTCGAGCACCTTCCCCGCCGCGCCGCCCGCGCCGCCCCACCAGCGCGTCACGAACGCGCGCATGGCCACCTCGCCCGGCACGTGGGGTCGACGGGTTGGGAATCGACGGGTTGGAAACCGACGGGTTGGAAAGCGACGGGTTGGAAACCCGCCGCTGGAACGGCACGAAGTCCGCCTTCGCGGACTGCACCCCCGCCCTCCACGCGCATCGCGACCCGCTTCCGAGTCGGCCCTGCGGGCGCCCGTGTGCGGGCGGAACCACGCGGCCGGGCCTCAGAATGACACCGGTAGGGGCTGCGGCCCCCACACCGGGGGTAGGATCCGGCGCCGCACTGCCGCGCGAAGCGCCCACGTCCCTCTCCCAGCGGTTTGGGAGAGGGACCGGCGCGCAGCGCCAGGGTGAGGGGCAGCGACCGGGGCGAAGCGCCCGCGTGAGGACCCGTCACCACGGCACGTCCACCCGCTTCATGAGCTCGCCGAGGCGGCGCTCCACGTCGTCCATGATCGCCTGGATCTCTGCCTCGCCCGCGCGGCGGGGGACGAAGACGGGCTCGCCGTACGCGATGCGAAGGCGCGCGAACGGGTGCGGGATCATGAACCGGTCCCATCCTCCCACGTACGACGCGCGGCTGGCGCCGGAGACCACGGGGATGATCGGCGCGCCCGTGCGCTGGGCGATGAGCACGGGGCCGGGCTTCATCTTCTCCCGCGGTCCCTTTGGCCCGTCGGGAGTGATGGCGAGCGAGCGACCGGCGCGCACGTGCTGGATCAACTCGCGCAGCGCGTCCAGCCCGCCGCGTGTCGTCGAGCCGCGGACGGCGGTGAATCCCCAGCGCCGGACCACGCGGGTGATGTACTCCCCGTCGCGGTGCTGGCTGATGAGCGTGACCACGCCCTGCTGCCGGTGGAAGTGCGTGCACGGCAGGAGCCGCCCGTGCCAGAGGGTGAAGATGACCGGCTTCCCCTGCCGCCAGAACTGGTCGTAGTGCTCAACGCCTTCGCGCTGGTAGCGGCAGGTGCTCATCAGCGCGTTGAGCGCCACACTCCCGAGCGCCGCCACGACGTCTTGGTGCGCCCGCAGCTCAGTCGTCTGCTCCGAAGGGCGGAGCGGAGCAGCGTCGGCAGACGTCACGGGGCACGCCTCCGCTCAGCGCCCTCTCCGGCTCGCCTGGGCTCGCCACCTCTCCCGTACCGGGAGAGATTGTTGCTGACATCCCGACCCTCCGCCGCGCCGCGATGCCGACGAGGGAGTCCGCGAAGGCGGACTTCGGGCCGTTGTTGCCGCGAATTCATTCGCCCTGCCTCCCGCCCCCCCGCCCCAGCAGCTCCCCCGCGATCTCCGCCACCCGCGCCGACGCTCCGGGCCCGCCCAGCTTCCCGCGGATCGCCGAGAGCCCCTGCACCATCGCCTCCCGCTGCGGCGAGGCCTCGTCCAGCAGCGGCAGCAGCGCCTCCGCCAGCGCGTCGGGCGTGGCCGCGTCCTGCACGAACTCGGGGGCGACGCGGCGCTCGGCGATCAGGTTGGCGAGCGCGATGTGCGGCACCTTCACCACGCGGCGGGCGAGCGCGTAGCTCAGCGGCGCCATCCGGTACGCCACCACCATCGGCGTGGCGGCGATGCCGGCCTCCAGCGTGGTGGTGCCGCTCTTCACCAGCGCCGCGGTGGCGTATTGCAGCAGCATCCCCCCCGTGCTCTCCACCCGCGGCCAGCGCGCGCCGCCGTACACCGCGCGGTCGATCCCCCGCGGCATCGCGATCACCGGCTGCACCCGCGCGTCCCGGGCGACCACGAGCCCCGCCGCGGCCGAGAAGAGCTCCAGGTGCCGCCGCACCTCCTGCGCGCGCGAGCCGGGGAAGAGGCCGAGGATGGGCCGCGCCGCGTCGAGCCCGTTCGCCCGCGCCCACGCCTCGCGCGAGAGCTCCGGCGCGGCGCGGTCCAGCAGCGGGTGGCCGACGAACATCGCGTTCACCCCCGCGGCGCGCAGGAACGCCTCCTCGAAGGGGAGCACCACCGCCACCTCGTCCGCGTCGCGCGCCAAGTCGCGCACCCGCGACTTGTGCCACGCCCACACCTGCGGGGCGATGTAGTAGAGCACGGGAATCCCGCGGCCGCGCGCATGCCGCGCCAGCCGCAGGTTGAAGCCGGGATAGTCGATGGGGATGACGAGGTCCACCCGCTCGCGCTCCAGCGCGGCGAAGACCTTCCGCTTCAGGTCGATGAAGAACGGGAGGTGGCGGATCACCTCCACGAAGCCCATCACCGCCAGCTCCTGCAGGCCGGCGAGGAGCTCGACGCCTGCGGCCTCCATCCGCCCGCCGCCCAGCCCGATCAGCCGCGCGCCGGGGAAGCGCGCGTTGAGCGCCCGGGCCAGCGCGGCGCCGTGCAGGTCGCCGCTCTCCTCGCCCGCGGCGATGAAGATGACCGGCGAACGCGGCGAGGGCGCGCTCACCGCCCCGCCTGGGACAAGCGCAGGAGCCAGTAGATCGCGCCCAGGATGACCACCAGGAAGAGCACGAGACGGATCAGCGAGGGCGGCCTCGGCGTGGTGCCGAACCGCCCCGGCCTACGCTGCTCCGGCCACGGCGACAGCATGATCCTCGATCTTCTCCATGATGCGCAGCGCCACCGCCAGCGCGTCGCGGCCGTCGCGGCCGCTCACCACCAGCGGCCCCTCGCCGCGCACGGCCGCGATCCACGCCTCCAGCTCGGCCCGCAGCGGCTCCGCCCCGTCGCCCTTCAGCTCGATGCGCTCCACCACGCTCATCAGCGAGAGCAGGCTCAGGTCGCCGTCGGGGAGCGTCGCCCCCTTCTTCACCCGCAGGAACTCGCCCGTCCCCGCCGCCAGGTCCAGCGAGAGGTAGCCGGAGCGCTGGAAGAAGCGGATCTTCCGCATCCGCTCCATCGACACCCGGCTGGCGGTGATGTTGGCCACCGCGCCGCCCTCGAACACCAGCCGCGCGTTGGCGATGTCCACGTTCCCCGTCAGCACCCCCACGCCCACCGCGTCGACGGACTCCACCGGGCGGCGGACCAGCCCCAGCAGCAGGTCGATGTCGTGGATCATCAGGT
>DASYJZ010000719.1:0-2549 GCA_035995965.1 Longimicrobium sp.
CCCGGAGCGTCCGCGGTGGGCATGGTCCCCCGACTTCGCCTCCCACGCGACCCAGGTGCTGCGCCGCGGCTGCCAGGGACGGTGCGAGCTGCGGATCGGCCTGTGCGTGCTGGGCCGCGTGGGCCGGGCGGAGTTCTCGAAGACGGGGTGGCTCGACCAGCCGCAGGGACTGTACGGCTTCCGGGCGAGCAAAGTCGCCGCCGCAAAGGGTGCCTCGGCCGTGGACGAGCTGGTGGAGTGCGTGCGCTGGGCCCGCAGGAACCAGGTCCACGTGCTCTGCTTCCCGGAACTCGCCATCGACCCCGCGGGACGCACCGTGCTGGGGGAAGCGATCGCCGCCGACCCCGGGTCGCTCTGCGTGGTAATCCCGGGGAGCTTCCACGAGCTCGCGCGGGGAACGGACGGGTGGGTGAACCGCGCGCCGGTGTGGCTGGTCGAGCGGGTCCCGCCCGCTCCCGATGGAGCCGGGCCAAAGGCGAGGGTGTTCGCCGCCGAACCGTTTGACAAGACCGACCCGTTCATCTTCAAGGCGAAGAAGGCGGAGGCGGTGCTCGGCGAAGCGCCCGACGGGTGCCTGGAATACCGGGAGGACATCGACGCGGGTACGGCGCTCACCGTGGTCGACTCTCCCGCGGGGCGCATCGGGCTCGCCATCTGCAAGGACGCGATGCGCGGCCCGTTGCTGGAGCGCTACGGCCAAGTGGCCGACCACTTCCTGGTGGTCTCGATGAACGAGCAGAGCACTGGGTGGTTCTGGACCAGCGGCGAGACGCTCGCTCGCCGCGACGCGGTCGCCGCATTCTACGTGAACTCCACGCAGGATGTCCCTGAACAGGACAGCGCCGTCGACTTGGCGTTCTGGTGCTTCCCCGAGCAGACGCAACTGACCAATGTGGTCTACCGGCGCAAGCTTCCTCCCTCCCCGGCCGCCTCGCCGGAGGCGGCGCCACTCCAGGAGGAGAAGGTTCAGCTTGCTGACCGCCGCGCCTTCGCGGCCCCCATTCCGCCGGAGTACGCGGTGTTCGTGCCGATCCGCATCCCCGGCACGGTTTTCGATACGTAACCCGCCCCTGACCATCCAATGAAACTTGACATGGCCTGAACGAGTAGGTAGAATCGGTTTCTGGCCTCCAGCGAACATCCAATGGAGGGGGCCGCACACATTAGGGAGGGGAACATGGACCTGGGTCGCGTGATCCTGGGGCTGCGGGCGGACGCGGAGAGCGTCCGCGGCAGCCTGGGACTGGCTTTTCGAGCGCTCGCAGCGGAAGCGACTCCCGGACGGCGGGAGGCGCTCGAGGCGTTCCATCGCGAGGTGGTGCGCCTGGTGATGGACTGGATGGCGCGTTCGGACGAGGCGTCGCTGCGGGCCGTGCACGGGGGGATCCTGGCGCAGCTCGCCGCGCTCGGCAACGACCACCCCGCCAATCGCTACTTGGCCGACGACGAGTGGCTGGGGATGCAGCTGCGGGGGCTCGCGGTGGTGATCTCGTCCTACCTGCGCATGGACAACCTCGCCAAGGCGCTGGGCCAGCTCTCCGGCCGGCGCTATGAGGGGTGGCGCAACGCGCTCCTCGCGATGCTGCGCGAGGGGCGGCCGATGCGGGCGGGCGAGCTGATCAGGACCGGCGTGTTCGTCCTGCCGAACACGGCGGATAACGCCCTCAAGCAACTGGCTGAGCGCGGGATGGTGGAGCGGCGGGTGGAGGGCGCGATCGCCTGGTATGAGCTCACCTGGATGGGTGAGCAGGTTGCGCGGTTCCTGGAGAGCCGCAACGCTCCCGAAGCGGCCGAGCTGGACGAGCGTGAGGCGAGGGGCGCGGTGCCGGCGCCGCCGCGACCGCGCGCCGCGGAGCCGACGGCGAGCACCGCCTCCGGCGGCGAGGACACGGTGGGGGCCATCGGGCGCGCGTTCGCCTTCGCCGGCTCATGAACCCGGGCGCGGCGACTCCGGGGCTCCACCGCGAGCTGAGCCTGGTCTACCTGGCGGTGGACCAGCTCAACGTCAGCTGCGCCCACCGGCTCTGGAAGGGGCGGCAGGCAACCTCGTCGGCGGAGGTGGTGCTGCAATCCTTCAACAAGCTCGGGCCGGACGTGCGCGAGTGGCTGCCGGCGTCGGAGGTCCGGTCGCTGTTCTGTGCCTGCGGGGTAGCACCGCCGGTGGACGACGGGACCCTGGGCTCCCTACTGGAGTGCATCGCCTATCCTGCGCGCGCCTCCTTCGCGACGGGCCCCATGGCGCCGCGCGGGGAGTGGACGCTGAAGGGGGGGCGTCACGTACCGCCCCTCCCCGGCGAAGAGGAGATGTTCGAACACCTGTACGTTCGCGGCACCGGCGGGGTGTACAGCTTCACCACGGTCGACTACGAATCGAATCTGGCCGCGTCGGGCCCGCCCGAGCTGGTGGCGAAGGAGCGCCCGCTGCGGCTGTTCGACGAGTTCCTGGACCCCCTGGCCGCCACGCGGATGTATCTCGCGCGCGTACACAAGGTGCCGGAGCTGGAGGTGGGGCACTACATCCAGCGATGGATCGTCGCCACCTTCGGGCT
>DASYJZ010000720.1:0-6548 GCA_035995965.1 Longimicrobium sp.
GATGAAGCAGAAGCTGAAGAAGGAGATGAGGAAGCGCCTCCGCAGGCTGGCCAGGAAGCACGGCGTGGCGGAGGCGACGACGCTGGTGACCGGGTTCCTCGGGGGGCTCGCGGACTCGAAGGGTTCGGAGCCCGAGGCCGCGGCGGCGCCCAACCCGACGTACCCGCCGCCCCCGCAGCCCTATCCGCCGCCCGAGCGGCACTACTAGCGGGGGGCATCCAGAGCAACGATGCAATCGATTGCACAATGTCTCTCGGGCGGCGAGGGTCGAGGAGGAAGCTTTCGTCCACAGCAATTGTGCAATCGATTGCACCATTGCCGGGACAGCAGGTCTGGAGAGGGCGGTGAGCGGGGACGACCTCAGCGGTCCGTGACCGGGAGGTACGGGCGCAGGCGCGAGGGGCGCCGCATGGTGGTACTGCCTGGCCATGGCGCGGACGCGGCCGGCGGGTGCGCACGCGGACTGATTCCTACGTCGTTGTGCTCGTCCCCCCTGGTGGCATAATCTTCTCCCGCCGGAACGTGCGGATGCTGACCCCGTTTCATCCACCCCCTTTCATCAGAGGAGCGGACCCCATGAGCAACCTCACCGCGCAGGAGATCGACGCACGCTACCAGAGCCACTTCGGCGTGGTCGCGGGCTACCTGCCCACGAACCGGGAGGCAGTCGATGCGTGGCAGCGGGAGCTGATCGCGGAGGTCCGGGCAGCACGGCCCACGGCGGCCCAGCGCGGGCGGTGCGCTTCGGTGGCGGCGCTGGCGGCGCTGATCGAGGTGGACGGGATCGTCCGGATGTACGTGGAGGAGATGATCCGGCAGGTGCCCGCGCCGCACCGCACCATCGAGACCGTGGAGGAGCTGCTGGACGCGCTGGAGACCATCATCACCACCGCACCGCTGTACAATCCCGACCCCGCCAAGCGCAACTCCTTCCCGATGTCGTCGCTGTTCGTGTACATGATGATGACCAGGGCTGGCGAGGCCGCGTTCCGGAACGGGCCCTTCAACGACGCCCTGCGCAACATCCTCAAGGAGTGGTGCGCGTTCCTGGACGGCGAGGGGAGCCTGTACGTGCTGAACACCGGCGAGGACGGCTGGCTGTCTCCGTCGGCCTACGCGTACAACAAGCTCGACGAGTTCGTGATCCCGGACCGGTCGGCTCCGCACTGGGGCTGGCGGTCCTTCAACGACTACTTCCACCGCCAGATCAAGTCCGAACGCCGCCCGGTGGCCGGGCCCGGCGACCCCAGGGTGATCGTGTCGGCGAACGACGGCACGGTGTACAGGATCGCGCGCGGCGTGAAGGCGCTGGACCGGTTCTGGATCAAGGGGCAGCCCTATTCGCTGGTGAACATGCTGAACGCCGGCGAGCTGGTGGAGCGCTTCGTGGGCGGAGACGTGTTCCAGTCGTTCCTGAGCGGCGCGGACTACCACCGCTGGCGGGCCCCCGTGGCCGGCGTGGTGCGGCACGCGGAGGTGGTGGAGGCGCTGATGTTCAGCGACGCGGAGTCGGCGGGGACCGACACGACCGCCGGCACCTTCTCGCAGGGGTACGAGGCCTCGGTGAACACCCGCGGGCTGGTGTACATCGAGAGCGACGACCCCACCATCGGGATGGTCTGCGTGATTCCCATCGGCATCACCGAGATCTCGTCGGTGAGCATCCAGGTCCGGGCGGGCGACCGGGTGGAGAAGGGAGACGAGCTGGGCTATTTCAGCTACGGCGGATCCAGCATGTGCCTGGTCTTCCAGCCGGGCGCCATCGACCGCTTCACCGTGCCGGCCCGGAGCGGCGGGAACCCGGACGACGGCCCGCCCATCCTGGTGAACGCGCAGATCGCGGCCGCCCGGTAGCGCTGCTCGATTATGATAGGCAGAACCGGCGCCGCGGGAGCGAACCAGCCCGCGGCGCCGGTGTGCATGCGCTCAACCACCAGGGCGTGCCTGCGTCACCAGTAGCACTCGGCCCCGTCTCCATTGGTCCAGCTGCAGTCCAGGCACGTCTCGGTGTCTCGCTGGCACCACACGCACGACGCGACGCCGCTGTTCTGGCATCCCGGACAATCGGGCAGCCCCGATTGGGCCGTGCGGCACTCGAGGCCGGCGGTGAACTCGCGGCCGTACACCGTGCCTCTGCTGGCTTCGGCAGCGTCGGTCGCGAACGACTCGACCCGCAGGTCCTCCACCGCCAGCCTGATCTTTCGCATGGCTTCTTCCTCCACGTAAGGGTTGCGAAGAACGCGTCCCGCGTTCTCCCTGCGCTGGATCATACTCATTCCCGAAAAGCGGCGCCATCCGAAACGGCGGTTATGCGCGGCGGCGCGGCCGAGAGCGGTGCGTACACTGGAAGCGTGAGCCGGGATCGGGAGACGCTGGCGGTGTCGCCGGCTGGCGCGACCGCGTTGCGGACGACCTCAGCGATCCATGACGGGGAGATACGCACGCCAGGGGCCGACGGCGTCGCGGTACTGCTTCGCCATCACGCGCGCGGTCTGCGCGATGTGGCCGAGGTCGTGCGCGACCCAGGTAGCCAGCAGCTGCCGCAGCGTGACCGGCCCGAACTCGGGGTGCTCCCCCTCCAGGGCGAGCTGGGCATCCGTCAGGCACCATCCGGCGAGGGTCGCCAGGTTCCCGGCGCGAAGACGCGCGAGCTCGTCGAGCAGGTCGGCGAGCGACTTGCCCTGGCTCTCGCGGAACTGGGCGAAGCGGTCGTAGGGGGCGAAGCGGCGCTCCGCGCCCTGCGCGAGGATGATCCCCGCCCGCGCCATCCAGTCGGTGCGCTCCCCGTGGATCAGGTGGCCTACGATGACGTAGGGGCTCCACGTCTCCGGGCCCTCGGTCGCGTCGGTCCACGTGGTCGGGAGCCCGGCGAGCATCGCACGCAGCGTGTGCGGCGTGCGTTCGAGGATCGCGATGCCGGTGGCGAGATCGAAGTCCATGGTCTGCCTGGGGAGCAGTTATCGGATCAGGCGGCAGAACGGCGCCGCTACGAGCCGGGCGGGTGGCACACCGGATGCGCCTCTGCGGCAAACCCTCCTTCCCCTCTGCACCAGGAGCTCCGGATGAAGAAGAAGCTGAAGAAGGCGATGAAGAAGCGCCTGCGCAAGCTGGTGAGAAAACACGGGGCGGAAGTGGCCGCCACCCTCGTGACCGGGTTCCTGACGGGGCTCGCGGCGGCGCGCGGAAGCAGCGCCCGTGCGGTGCACAGGGAGTCTCTCCAGCGCGCCCGGGCGGCGCTCCGCACGCACCCTGACGTCCCGGGCGCCGCGGCGGGCGTCACGATCTCGTAACGGTTCCGCCACCGCCGTTGCACGGGAGGAGTGCCCGCTCCAACGTGAGTGGTGCGCGAACCGGCGCGCGGTGGACGGCGGCACGGCCGGTGGAACCGCGGAGCGGGGAGAGGGCAGCGATGCCGGTGATCGTGTGGTGCGCCGGGTGCGGCGCAGGATACCCGTCGCGCGTGCGGGCCCGCAGCGGCGGCGACTTCAGCCGCCTCAACCCGCACCTGGGCGAGGTGCTGGAGCCCTGCCCCGGGTGCGGCTCACGGGAGTTCCGCGGCTCGGGCGACCGCGAGTGGCGTGACCCTTCGCGCCCCGTCGGAACCCGTGTCGCGCCAGCGGCCATCGCCGCGAACGCCTGACGAACGCGCGGGAGGAAAGGATTTCGGAAGGGGGTCGGGCTACGGGCCGAACCCACCGTGCGCCGGCCGCTCGGCCGCCAGGACGTGCCGCAGCCCCCCCTTGCGCAGGTAGCCGCTGTCGCCGCGGAGCTGGTCGGTGAGGAGCTTCTTCTCGCGGTAGAGGAGGAGCTGCTGGTCGGGGTCGGCCACGTTCATCTCCCGCGCGATCTCCCCCAGCCGCGCCTGCAGCGCCCGCGCGCGGATCAGTTGCAGGCACCCCGCGAAGTACTGGTCGGCGGGCGACAGGGTGGCCGCCTCGGGGTCGCCGCGCAGCTCCTCCACCAGCGGCAGCACCTCGGGCGGGAAGACCTTCAGCCACTCGCCGTCGGGGTCGCGCCGCCCCTCGGCCTCCACCAGCCCCGCGAACACGGCGCCGTACGCGTCGTGGCGGAAGTCCGCGGGCGAGAGCTCCTCGGCCGCGCGGGCCACCCACGCCTCGTCGCGGAAGAGCAGCAGCAGCAGCACCCGCTCGGGGAGGTTGAGCTGCGCCACCGTACGCGCCATGCGCGTGAAGTCGTCGACGCGGCGGCCGGGGGCCTCGCGGGGGCCGCGCTCGCGCCGGTCGTGGGCCTCGGCCGCGCGGCGCTCGTGCGCGGGGAGCTCGGCCGCCTCGCGCTCCAGCGTGTCGCGCGGAACCCCCGTCTTCTCGGAGATGCGCTGGATGTAGACGCCGCGCAGCACCTCGTCGCTGGCGGCGCGCACGGTGGGGAGGAGCACGTCCACCGCCTGGCGGGTGCCGCGGATGGAGCCGAAGAAGTCCTTCCGCTCCAGGATCTGGATCTTGCGCTCCAGCACATCGACGGCGTCGTCGAGGTACTTCTTGAGCGCCGCGGGGCCCTTCCCCCGGACGAGCGAGTCGGGATCCTCGCCCTGGGGGAGGGTGGCGACGAGCACCTCCATCCCCGCCCGCAGCAGCTCGTCGCCGGAGCGGAAGGTGGCCTTGAGCCCGGCCTTGTCGCTGTCGTAGAGGAGGATGGCGCGGCCGCAGTAGCGGGCGATCAGTTCCGCCTGCTCCTGCGTCATCGCGGTTCCCAGCGGCGCCACCGCGTTGGCGACGCCGTGGCTGGCGAGGGAGACGTAGTCCATGTATCCCTCCACCACCAGCGCCGCCTCCTCGCGGCGGATGGCGTTGCGCGCCCATCCCAGCCCGTAGAGGGTGCGCCCCTTGGTGTAGACCGGCGTCTCCGGCGAGTTGAGGTACTTGGGGACGTGCTCCTCGGCCTCGCCCAGGATGCGTCCGCCGAACGCAACCACGCGGCCGCCCAGGTCCTCGATGGGGAAGATCACCCGCCCGCGGAAGGCGTCGTAGGGCTCGCGGCCACCCTTCTGGCTCTCCTTCACCAGCCCCAGCTCCAGCAGCAGCGCGTTGGGGATCTTGTGGCCGCGCGCCACGTCGCCGAAGCCGGTCCACTCCTCGGGCGCCCAGCCGAGCCCGAAGCGCTCGGCCCACTCGCGCGAGACGCCGCGGCGCTCCAGGTAGTCGCGCGCGCCCTGGCCGCCGTCGCTCTCCCAGAGCTGCTTGCGGAACCAGTCGCGGGCGAAGGCGTTGACGTCGTAGTAGTGCCGGTTGGGGTCCTCTTCGCGGCGCTCCTCGCGCTCGTCGGGCACCTCGATCCCCACCCGCTCGCCCACCCAGCGGATGGCGTCGGGGTAGGTCATCCCCAGGTGCTTCATCAGGAAGGTGAAGACGGTGCCGCCCTCGCCGCAGACGAAGCACTTGTAGAAGCCCTTCGACGGGTCCACGGAGAAGTTGGGCCCTTCGCCGCCGTGCAGGGGGCACGGCCCGCGGAAGGTCTTCCCGGAGCGCTTGAGGCGCGTGTGCTCCGAGACGATCTCCACGATGTCCGCGCTCTCGCGGATGCGCTCGACGAGCTGGTCGGGGATGGGCATTTCGACTGCAAGGGACAGGGGGACAGGGAACAGGGGACAGCCTGCGACGGCCTCTCCGCCCCACCCCGCTACTCGCCTTCGGTGCTGCGAACTGAAGAACAGATTCAAACTACAGCGCGCAACCGCGGCTGGGACCCCTCACCCGAAAAAATGCGATCGGTACTGCTGATCGCCTTTTTTCGACCTCTCCCAAACGACAGGGAGAGGTGAACCGCAACGGCGACTGCGTTCTGTGCAGTTCCAAGCGAAGCGCCCCACCCCCCCTCGTGGGAGGATCGAAATTCGCGACATGCAGTACCGTCGCGAATTTCTGGGAGGGGGATGCCCGCAGACGCGCACCGTCGCCTGCCCCTCCAGCACTTGGCACTTGGCACTTGGCACTTGGCACTTGGCACTTGGCACTTGGCACTTGGCACTTTAGCACTTCCCTATGCGAACTCCACCACCGTCACCCCCGTCCCGCCCTCGAACAGCTCGCCGGGACGCTGCGCCGAGACGCGGCGGTCGGCCTTCAGCAGGTCGCGCACGTGGGCCCGCAGCGCGCCCGTACCCTTGCCGTGGATGATGCGGAACGACGGCAGGCCGGAGAGGATCGCGTCGTCGATCGCGCGGCCCAGCGTGGTCTCCACCTCGTCCACCCGCATCCCGCGCAGGTCCACCTCCGGGCGCGCATCCACGCTGTGCACGTAGTACCCGCCCGACGGCCGGCGCGGCTCGGCCTGCTGGTCGCCCGCGGCCAGCGGCGTGAGGTCGGCCCTGGGCAGCAGCATCCGCATCGCACCCGCCTCCACCATCGCCTTGCCGTCGCGCAGTTCCAGCACGACCCCGGTGCGCCCCAGCGACTCGATGCGCACCCGCAGCCCCGGCTCCAGCTCGGCGGCGGCGCGGCGAGGGGCGCCGGCGCGGGGGCGCCGCTCGGCGGGGGCCTTCTCGCGCTGCTTCTTCGCCGCCTCCTCCACCCGGCGGCGGGCGGCCTTCG
>DASYJZ010000721.1:0-2474 GCA_035995965.1 Longimicrobium sp.
GGGCCCACGGTGAAGCCCACCGCCACCAGGTCGATCACCAGCGGCCCGAACGCCGCCGCCACCGAGGTGGTGAAGAACGTGCGCGCCGAGCTGTCGGGCATGAAGCGGATGGCGAGCTCCGAGAGCAGCGCCCCCAGCAGCAGGCCGATCAGCACCACCACCAGGAGCCGCCCCATCCGCCGGCGTGTCGCGTTCATCACCCCTCCGTGCCCGTGGTCCCCCAGGTCCGCGCGCGCCGCCGGCCCCGCCTGGTGCGGCGCCTTCGGCAAATGCGGTGCCGCTACCTGCGGCGCTCCACCGCGTACACCACGCTGTCGTGCAGCGCCTCCAGCACCGGCCCCGCGGGGAGCCCCTCCAGCGCGTCGTGCGCCCGCTGCGCCGACTCCAGCGCCCGCTCGCGCGCGTACTCCAGCCCGCCGTGCGCCGCGATCACCTCCACCAGCGCGTGGATGGCGCCGTCCGCCGGCTCGGGGTCGCGGAAGAGCGCCTCGGCCTCCGCCCGCTCGGCGCGCGACAGACGCGGCAGCGCGTGGATCAGCGGGAGCGTGACCTTGTGCTCGCGCAGGTCCAGCCCGCTCGGCTTGCCGGTGACCGACGGGTCGGCCGTGTAGTCCAGCAGGTCGTCGGCCACCTGGAAGGCGCGGCCCAGCTCGGTGCCGTAGCGCGCCAGCGCGCCGCGGTGGCGCGGCGCGCCGGTGAGCGCGCCCAGCTCGCAGGCGGCCGACATCAGCGACGCCGTCTTGCTGTCGATCAGCCGGCCGTAGTCGGCCTCGGAGAAGGCCAGCGCGTCGTGGCTCACCAGCTGGCGCATCTCCCCCACCGTCATGGCGTTGGCCGCCGCGGCGATCACCCGGATGGGCTCGATGTCGCCCAGCCGCGTGATCTCGCTGATGGAGCGCGAGTAGAGGTAGTCGCCCATGATGATGGCGACCTGGTGGCTCCACATCGCGTTCACCGTGGGCATCCCGCGGCGCAGCACCGAGTGGTCCACGGCGTCGTCGTGCACTAGCGTGGCCAGGTGCACCAGCTCGATGATGGCGGCCAGCGTCTCGGCGGCGCGGCTCTCGCCCCCCTCGAGCTGGTCGCAGAGCAGCACCAGGCCGGGGCGGAAGAGCTTGCCGCGGATCTTCAGCAGGTAGTGGTTGACCTCGTCGACCGGCGCGAAGTCGGAGACGACGATGCGGCGGATCTCGTCCGTCACGGCGTCGAGACGGCCGCGGACGGGCGCGTGGATGTCGGCGAGCCGGATGGGAGCGGTGCGCAGCGTCATGCCGTCAGGGCGTAACCGTCGGTGTCGAGCGTGGTTGGCAAGGGCCCCAAGCTAACGGGCGCCCCGCGGCGTGTCAAAGCGGCGCGGCCCCGCTCGCGGCCCTGAGCGCCTCGATGCGGCGGGCGGTGTCGCGGAAGCGGATGTCGACGGAGAGCACGCGCTCGTAGTGCTCCACCGCCTCGCCGGGCCGGCCCAGCGCCTCTTCCGCGCGGGCGAGCTGGTAGAGCACCCCCACCAGGTCCACCTCCGACGCGCCGGGGAGGCGCAGCGCGCGCTCCAGCACCCGCTCGGCCACGGCGTACTGCGCCTTCTCCACGAAGCACTGCCCCAGGAGCTCCAGCGTGGCCAGCGGGTTGGCCCCGCCGCGCAGCGCCACCTGGAACTCGGCGATGGCCTCGTCGAGGAGGCCCATCTCCTTGAAGGCGAGCCCCAGGTCGTAGTGGCTGGTGGAGTCTTCCACCTCGATGTTCTCGGCCACCTTCTGGCGGAAGTGCTTCAGCATCTCGGCGAAGTCGCGGTCCTCGTCGCCCGAGGGCTCGCGCTCCTCCACCACGAAGCGGGTGGTGGCCTCGGCCTCGTCGCCCATCACCAGCTCGGCCAGGTCGATGTAGTCGTCGGCCGCGGGGCGCGCCGGCGCGGCGGGCGCGGACGCCGCCTTCCTCCCGGCGCGCGGGGCGGGGATGGCTGCGGCGGCCTCGCGGTTGCCGGGGTCGAGCTCCAGCACCCGCCGGAACACCGCCTCGCCCTTGGCCGCCTCGCCCGCCGCGGCGAAGTGGCGGCCCAGCGCGAGGTAGGCCACCACCTGCTCCTCGCGGTCGCCCGAGCGGAAGGCGTACTCCACCCGCTTCTGCAGCAGCAGTGGGTCGCCGGGGCGCAGCCGGATGAGGGCGGAGATGGGGTCCACCGCGTCGCGGTAGCGCCCGCGCTGCGCCAGCGAGCGGTGCAGCTCGTCGAGCAGGCCGGGGACCTCGTGCCCCATCCCGTGGTCGTGCAGCGAGGCGATCAGCGCCTCGCGCGCCCCCGCGTCTTCGGGCGCCGCGGCCACGCGCTCGCGCAGCTCCTCCAGCCGGTCGCGCAGCGGCGGCGGCGGCCCGGCCCGGGGGGCGGGCGCGGGCGCGTCGAAGTCGATCAGCGGCAGCGGCTCGTCGTCGTCGCTCACGCCGGGGCCGAAGTCCACCGTCCCCTGGTCCAGCGACACCTCGCC
>DASYJZ010000722.1:0-4077 GCA_035995965.1 Longimicrobium sp.
CCGGCCAGCGACAGCCCCGGCCCGTCGGGGCCGGGGAGCGGCGCGGTGGCCCAGCGGCCCTGCATCGCCGGCGAGAGGCGGTGGGTGAACTCGCCGATGTTCCAGGGCCCGGTGATGTACATGGCGATGTTCCCGCGCTCGAACTCCTGGTAGATGTTGGAGATCTGCGTGTTCGCCACCGCCGGCGCGAGCCCCTGCCGGAAGAGGCCGACGTAGAAGCCGAAGGCCCGCTCGAAGCGCGGGTCCCGGAAGCCGCCGTAGCGCCCGCCGTCGCGCAGCAGCGGCGCGCCGGACTGCAGGCCGAACGCGGCCGGGTAGGTCCACTCGTTGGTCGGCAGCAGCACCGGATACTGGCGCGGGCCCATCCGCGCCTTCATCGCCCGCATCGCCGCCGTCCACCCCGCCCAGGTGGAGGGCACCGAGTCGTATCCGGCGGCCTTCAGCAGGTCGGAGCGGTAGAAGAGCACGCGCGTGTCCACGTACCACGGCACGCCGTAGAGCCGCCCATCGACCACGTTCGTGTCCCAGATCCCGGGGAAGTACGAGGCCGGGGGGACGGTGGCGGAGCCGCGGACGCGATCGTCCAGCGGCGCCAGCGCGTCGAGCGCGGCGAACTCGGGCACCCAGGTGTTGCCGAGCTGCGCCACGTCGGGCGTGGAGCCGCCCACGTGCGCCGTCAGCAGCTTCTCGTGCGCCGCCGTCCAGGGGATCTGCTGCAGCTCCACGTGGACGCCGGGGTGCTCGCGCTCGAAGTCGCGCACCAGCGCCTGCACCTTCTCGCCCTCGGCGCCCATCGCCCAGAAGCGCAGCGTCACCCGCCCGCCGCCGCGCCCGGGCGCGCAGGAGAGCGCCCCCGGGAGCGCGGCGAGGAGCGCGAGCCGGCGGAGCCGCGGCTTCACGGCGCCGCGTCCAGCCAGCCGCCGGTGAAGCCCGCCCGCTTCAGGCCGCGGATGACGTACGGGTTGCGCCGCATCAGGCTCCAGATCAGCCCGCTGCGGTAGTTCTCGGCCTGGAGCAGGATCGGCCCCTGGTCGATCCCCAGGTAGTCCACGTCGAACCAGCCCACGCCGGGGACGATGCGCCCCGTCTGCACCCGCAGCGCGGGGTCGGTGAGCGTGGGGTTGAAGGCGTCGACGAAGCCGTAGCGCTGGAAGATCAGGTCGCCGTAGCGGCGCCGCATCTCGCGCAGCGCCGGGATGGCGATCTCGGGCGCGAAGGGGATGGAGCCGCCGGCCGCGGTGGGCGCCAGCGTGCCGTCGTCGCGGACCTCGGTGAAGTCGGCCCCGTGCGCGGTGTAGGTCCAGAAGTGCCGCCGCCGCCCGCCGATCACGTAGTCCGCGTCCACCGGCCCGTCGCTGGCGGTGAGCCCCCAGACCCCGGCCGAGTAGCCCGCCCAGCCGTCGGGGTTGTGCGCGGCGTAGGCGCGCTGCGCCACCGTGGCCCTCCGCGAGTTCTCGAAGTAGTCGATCCCCTTCGCCCGCATGTAGGGGTCGCGGATGCCGCGGAAGTCGACGAAGAGCTGCGAGTACTGGTGCCCGAAGAGCGGCGCGAAGCCCACGTGCTCCTGCCCGTAGTACGTCCCCCACTGGTACGTCGAGGTCCACGCGCTCCACGCCTCCGGCGCGGCCGGGTGCGTGGGCGAGCCCAGGGCGAGCACGTACAGCAGCATCGCCTCGTTCATCCCCTTCCAGTCGTAGCCGTGGAAGCCCCCCTCCGGCGTCCACCCCATGGAGACCAACGGCGGGCGGACGGTGGCCCACTGCCAGTCGACGCGGAAGTAGATGGAGTCCGCCAGCGCGCGGATCTCGCGCTCCTCCGCGCCGCCCCCGTCGAAGTACTCGCGGCAGACCAGGATGCCCCCCAGCAGCAGCGCCGTGTCGATGGTGGAGAGCTCCACCCGCTCGAAGCGGCGCCCCGTCTCCATGTCGAGGAAGTGGTAGAAGAACCCCTTGTGCCCCGTCATTCCCGCCGGCGCCGTCCCCTGCGGCGCGGTCCAGAAGAAGCGCAGCGTCGCCAGCGTCCGCGCCGCCGCCTGCCCCCGGGTCACGTACCCCCGCTCCACGCCGACGGGATACGACGCGAGCCCGAAGCCCACCGCCGCGACGCTGGAGAACGACTTCGCCGGCCAGCGGTCGGGAATCAGGTGGGTGTTCGGGTCCTCCAGCTCCCAGAAGAAGCCGAAGGTGCGCTGCTGCAGCGTGTCGAGGAACGCCTCCGTCCCGCCCGCCGAGCCGGCGGGAGCGGTCGGCGCAGCGGGCACCGCAGCGCATCCC
Source organism: Longimicrobium sp. (assembly GCA_035995965.1). Taxonomy (GTDB): domain Bacteria; phylum Gemmatimonadota; class Gemmatimonadetes; order Longimicrobiales; family Longimicrobiaceae; genus Longimicrobium. Next base: position 2,274 of record DASYJZ010000722.1, read on the forward strand.
GCCAGGAGCGCCAGAATCAAAGCCCCGCAGAACCGTCGTGGCGTCATCCCCGTCTCCCCAGCGCGTTCAAAAAGAGCTGGCCTCACGCAGAAGCCGCGGAGCCGCGGAGAAAGCCGCGCCTCCTCCGCGTCTCCGCGGCTCCGCGTGAGCTGCCGTTCGCCGTTTGCCGTCCGCTCAGCGGTGGTTGAGCTCCGCCCCGAGCTGCAGGCGCCGCGGATCGCTCACCGTGCACCGCGAGACGCCGAAGCTCGGGTTGTTCCGGTCGAACACGTCGAAGCACCCCGAGTTGGTGAAGTTAAAGGCGTTGAACAGGTCCGCCGTCACCCCCAGCCGCGTGCCGCGCACGTTCACGAAGTCCTTCCGCACCCGCAGGTCCAGGTTCCGGTACGCGAAGGCGTGGGGGATGATGAACGACTGCTTCGGCGGCGAGAAGCCGCCGCCCTCGAAGCAGGTGTTGGCGTTGTTGCAGTCGAAGCGCCCGCCCACGTCCACCCGGGAGCCCGCGCCCAGGTTCAGCAGCCCGCTGAACTGCACGCCCCACGCGAACGGCACGTCCACCACCCAGTTCGCCACGATGCGCAGCGGCTCGTCGTTGCGGCGCTGCTTGGGGTAGTCCGTGGCGTTGGGGAAGCTGAAGAGGTCGTTGAACCCCTGCGTCTGCCGCCTCGCCATCGTCACCGCCAGCCCCGCGCCCCAGCCGATGTTGCGGTCGCTGAGCTGGTACGGCCGGTCGACCTTGATCTGCAGCGCGTCGTACCACGTCTTCCCGGCGTCGTCGGCCAGCAGGATGTTGCCGTACCCGGGGATGGTGTGGTGCTCGAAGCAGTTCGCCACCGCGAACGAGCGCGCCGGGCAGACGAAGTTCTCGTTCGCCCAGTAGAAGGTCATGATGTTCTTGCTGCGCACCCCCGTGTACGCGGCCGACGCCTGCACCGGGCCGAAGCCGTGGCGCACCCCCAGGCTGAACTGCTGCGCCACCGGCGGCCGCAGGTCGTTGGGGAGGAGCTTCACCTCGGGCGTGTTGAACTGCCGGTTGGAGATGAGCTGCTGCACCACCGCCGCCCCGCCCTGCAGGTACGCGGGGTTGAACTTCAGCTTGCCGTTCGCCGTCACCGTGTCGAACTCGATGCGGTAGCTCGGGTGCTGCAGCGCGAACCGCTCCTCGATCGCGTGGTCGAACAGGGTGCGGTCGTAGAAGATCCCCCAGCCGCCGAAGATCGCCGTGCGGCTCTCGCGGTCCAGCCCGAAGGAGAAGCCCAGCCGCGGCTGGATGGCGCCGAAGAAGTGCTTGCGCTGCGTGCCGTCGGTGAAGTAGCGGCTCGTGTTCAGCGGGGTGAAGAGCCGGCTCTGGTACTTGGTGAGCGAGTCGACCACGGCGCCCGGCGTCACGTAGTCGTAGTTCATGTCGTGCGTCTCGTAGTCCCAGCGCACGCCCAGGTTCAGCACCAGCCGCTCGCTCGGGCTCCAGTCGTCCTGCACGTACAGCCCGAGCTGCGTGTTCTTCGCGCCGAAGTTGGGGTCGCCCGTCTGGAACTCCACCCGCTGCGGGATGGAGAAGTTGTACCACCAGGGCTCATACGCGAAGAGCAGGTTCTCCGAGTTGCGCTTCTCGATGTCGTAGTTCAGGAAGTCCAGGTTCACGCCGCCCTTCATCACGTGCTCGCCCGCCAGGTTCAGCCCGGACCAGGTGACGTCGTTGCGCAGGGAGGCGCGCTGCTGCTGGAACTTCTGGCTGCTGATGTTGCTCCCGATCTGGGCGCAGCAGCCGAAGCCGAAGAGCCGGTGCACCGTGCCCGGGTCGTTC
>DASYJZ010000723.1:0-10927 GCA_035995965.1 Longimicrobium sp.
TCGCTCCTCCGCCTGGGGTGGCCCGCTGCCGCTCCTGCCCGATCCGTCACGATGGAGAGCCGCCGGGGAGGTCGCAAGAAGCCGGCCTTCTGCGAGCGGGGAAAATACCATGCTCATGACGGAGCGCCGCAGGAGCACCGCGGCCGCGCCTCCCCCTCCGCCCGCGTCCACCTTATCTTAGAAGTATGACAAAGCCGAGGGTTTACGTAGAAACGACGATCCCCAGCTTGTACCACGACGCGCGTTCCGCGCCGGAGACGGTCGCGCGCCGCGACTGGACGCGCCCGTGATGGTCTGATGCGGCTGATCGGTATGAGCTCGTCACCAGTCTCGCCGTCCTCGAAGAACTGGAAGGGACGGATCCTGAGCGCAGCGCGGCCCGCATCGCGGTTCTCCACGACGTGCCACTGCTCCCGCTGGAACCGGCGGTCCTGGAGATCGTCAGGACGTACATCGCGCGGAAGCTGATGCCGGCAGATCCCGGTGGTGACGCTCTCCACCTTGCGCTGGCATCGTACTACAAATGCGATTTCCTGGTGACCTGGAACTGTCGCCACCTCGCCAACGCGAATAAGTTCGGGCACATACGGCTCGTGAACACGCTGCTTGGGCTGTTCGTTCCGACGCTCGTTACGCCGCTTGAGCTACTGGGAGAGAACGATGTGGAAGCCTGACCCTGCCATCGACGAGGTCCGTGAGGCACGGCACCGGATTTCGGAGAGGTTCGGGCACGACCCCGCTCGCCTGATCGATCACTACATCAAGCTGCAAGACGGCTATCGTGATCGCCTCTTCAAGGCACCGGGTCCGACAGTTCCACAGAAGTCGGTCGCATAGCAGCGCGCTGGCTGGAACTGGTCCGTGAAACTCGCCACCACGCCACAGATCGCCATGCACTGCTCTCGATCCTCATCCGACCTCAAGGCCGAGTTGGATCGCTTCAGCGCGTTGGAGGGGCGTTTCCTGGAGGCGCAGGGGATTTCACCGACCGAGGATGTTTTCGGGCCTGCGCATGACGCCGGCTCATCCCGCCGGACGTCCACGCCTGTATGCACTACCCCTTCCCACGTCATCTGGGGATGCCCGTGACTCCTCGCGGCGAGGCGCGCGACTCTCCCCTGCGCGTCCGGCTCTCGGACGAGCGGAAGGCCGCGCTGGTCGGGTTGACCCGGCAGTACTTCGACGAGCACTTCGACGAGCGGATCAGCGACTTCCGGGCGGAGGGCCTGATCGACTTCTTCGTCAGCGAGCTCGGGCCGCCGGTGTACAACCAGGGCGTCCGCGACGCCTGCGCCTACATGCAGGACAAGCTCACCGACGTCGAGGGAGAGGTGTACGAGCCGGAAACGCCCGCTCGCGCCTGAGCGGCCGGGTGCCGGGCCAGGATTTCCCGCCCGTCGTAACCACCACCACAGGAACCGCGATGCGCTCGCTTCCGAAGCTCTTCCCCAGTTGGCCGGCGCTTGTGCTCGCCACGGTCGCCGCTCCGCCGATCGCCTCGGCGCAGGCGGCCGCGTCCGCCGCTGGGCTCCGCTCCGCGCCAATCTCGAACGTGCGCTACGAGGTGACGTTCGACGCCGCCACGGCGAGGGAGCGGTCGATCCACGTGGCGATGACCTTCGACGCGGCGTCGAGCGCGCCGGTGCTGCTGTCGCTGCCGGTGTGGACGCCCGGTGCGTACGAGGTGAGCAACTTCGTCCACTGGGTGTCGGGCTTCGACGCCACCGCGCGCGGCGCGCACCTGCGGTGGGACAAGACCGACCCCGACACCTGGCGCGTGCGGCCCACCGGCGCGGGCCCCGTCACCGTCTCGTTCGAGTACCTGGCCGACAGCCTCGACAACGCGATGGCGTGGGCGCGGCCGGACTTCGCCTTCTTCAACGGCACCAACCTCTTCCTCTACCCCGAGGGCCGCAGCCTGGCGTACCCGGCAACGGTGACGGTGCGCACCGACCCGGGCTGGCAGGTCGCGACCAGCATGCGCGCGCGCCCGGGGACCCACGTGTACGGCGAGACCAACTATCACGACCTGGTCGACATGCCCTTCTTCGTGGGCCGCTTCGACCTGGACTCCACGCAGGTCGCGGGGAAGTGGCACCGGCTCGCGACCTACCCCGCGGGCGCGCTGCGCGACACGGCGCGGGCCGCCGTCTGGCAGGCGATCGCGAAGATGGCGCCCGCCGAGGCCGCGGTGTTCAACGACGCGCCGTGGCCGGACTACACCACGATGATGGTCTTCCCCGAGAGCTACCCCGGCGGGAGCGCGCTGGAGCATTCGCGCAGCCACCTGGGCATCTACACGCCGCAGCTCATCGGCAGCCCCATCCTGGTCGACATCACCGCCCACGAGATGTTCCACTCCTGGAACGTCAAGCGCCTGCGCCCGGCGGACATGTGGCCCTACGCCTACGACCGGGCGCAGCCCACCGTGTGGCTGTGGGTGAGCGAGGGGATCACCGACTACTACGCACCGCTCGCCATCACCCGCGGCGGGGTGGTCCCCGAGGCCTACCTGTGGGAGAACCTGACCGGGAAGATGCAGAACGTGGCCGACGTGCCGCCGGTCGCGCTGGAGGACGCGTCGCTCTCCACCTGGATCCACCCGCAGGACGGCACCGGGTACGTCTACTATCCCAAGGGCGCGCTCGCCGGCTTCCTGCTCGACGTGATGATCCGCGACGCGAGCGACAACCGGCGCTCGCTCGACACGGCGATGCGCGAGCTCTACCAGTCCACCTACCAGCGCGGCCGCGGCTTCACCGCCGCCGAGTGGTGGGCCGCCGTGAGCCGCGCCGCCGGCGGCCGCTCGTTCGCCGACTTCGCCGCGAGGTACGTGGACGGCCGCGACCCCTTCCCCTACGCGCAGGTGCTGCCGCTCGCCGGCCTCCAGTTGAAGAGCGAGACCGCGCGGGTGCCGCGCCTGGGCGTGAACACCGAGGGCGACTCCACGGGCGTGCGCGTGACCGGGCTGGTGGCCGGCGGCGTGGCCGAGCGCGCGGGGATCCGCGTGGGCGACCAGCTCCTGCGCCTGGGCGAGGTGGCGGTGACGAGCCCGGACTTCGGCCCGGCGTACCGCGCCCGCTACGGCACCGCCGCCGAGGGCACGCCGCTCCCCGTCGTGGTGCGGCGGGGCGGGCAGGAGTTGACGCTGAACGGCACCGTGCACTTCGTCGCCGTGACGACCACGAGCATCGTCCCGGACCCGAACGCCTCCGCGAAGGCGGTGCGCATCCGCAACGGCATCGTCCGCGGCGTGACCGGCGGCAGCTGAGACCGGAAACGACATCTCACCCGGACGACCAGTGGGACCGGAGAAACGACAGCTTCCTCTGGTCCTCTGGTCCTCTGGTCCTCTGGTCCTCTGGCCCTCCGGGTGATCCCAATTTCTTCTGTCCTCCTCCTTCTCTACTCCTGCCCTCTCCCTCCTCCGACAGGATTGCCCTCAATGTTCAAGGCGATGTTCTTCCTCTTCCGCCGCTCCGACCTGAGCCCCGAAGAGTTCCTGCGCTACGGCCGTGAAGTGCACGTTCCGATCGTATCCAAGGTACCCGGGCTGGAGCGGTACGTGATGCGCTACACCGCGATGAACCCCAACGGGGTCGAGCAGGCATGCGACGCCATCGCCGAGCTCTGGTTCGCGTCGCCCGAGAGCTTCCAGGCCGCGCTGGGCTCGGCCGAGGGTACCGCCGCCCTCGCCGACCAGGCCAACTTCCTCGACACCAGCCGCACCTATCCGCTGATCATGGAAGAGGAGACGTTCCTGTAGCACCTTCTCACCCCCCCGTCGCCGCCGCCCTTCATGATACCGCCCACCGACGAGGCCAAAATGGAACCCAGCGCCGAGTCCCCGCCGCCGCCGGAGAATCGCTACCCTCCGGCGGCCCTGCGGTATTTCGTCGCCTTCATGTTCCTGTTGTACGGGTTCGCGAAGCTGAACGGGGCGCAGTTCACCATCCTCGACTCGGAGCTCGACAAGCCGATGCGCGAGGTGCCGGGGTTCTGGCTCACTTGGTACTACTTCGGCTACTCGGCGGTTTACGGCGGCCTGATCGCGCTCCTCCAGATCGGCGGTGCGCTGCTGCTCACCTTCCGCCGCACCGCGCTGCTCGGCGCCTGCCTGCTCTTCGGCATGGTCTCGAACATCGTGCTCGTCGACGTGTTCTACGACGTCGACGTGAGCGGGCTGGCGAGCGCGGTGGTCCTCTGGGTCTGCCTCGCGATCATCCTCTCCACGTATGCCGCGGAGTTGGAGCGCCTCTTCTGGACCCGCCAGGCGCCCCCGCCGGGGTCGCGAACCCGCGGCCGGCGCGCGGCGGCGGCCGCGGTGCGGGTGGCGATGGTGGCGTTCGCGGCGGCATTCACCTGGTTCGTCGCGAACGTCAACAACCGCCGGCCGACCGTGCTCGACGGCACCTGGGAGGTGGTCGATGCCGGCGGCGCGGCGGGGGCTCTCCCGGCGCGCATCTACTTCGAGCGGAACCGCGCGTTCATGGCCGTGTTCCGCTACGCCGACCGCTGGGAGACGCACCACTTCACGGTCGACACGGCCGGCCATGCGCTCCACATCTGGACCGAGTGGCTCAGCAAGGGCCCGGAGATCTTCTCCGGCACCTACCGCCTCGCCGGAGACCGGTTGGAGCTGGATGGGCGGCTGGCGAGCGCCTCCGCGCCGGTGCACGTGCGCCTGCGCCGCGTGCGGGCGGCGTCGGCCCACTGATCCGCCGCACGCCTCGACGGTGGATGGTTGGCGAAGTCAAAATGCAACGGGAGAACCGTGCTGGGTCTGGATCGAACCCATGTGGTCGTGGTGCCGTACGACGGCGCTTGGCCTCGGCTCTTCGAAGAGGAGGCCGCGCGGCTGCGCGCCGCGCTCGGCGAGCGCATCCTCTCGATCGAGCACGTGGGGAGCACGTCGGTTCCCGGGCTCGACGCGAAGCCCATCCTCGACCTGATGACGGGCGTGGAGAGCCTGCGTCGGGCGGAGCGGCTCCTCCCCGCGCTCCGGGCGGTGGGATACGCGCACAAGCCCGATCCGGAGATCCCGGAACGGCTCTACCTCGTGCGCGGACCGGCCGAGCGGCGGACCCACCACCTCTCGCTCGCGGAGCCGACGTCGGCGTTCTGGCGGCGTCAGCTTCGGTTCCGCGACCTCCTGCGCGCCGATGCCGGGCTCGCGGGCGAATACGGGGAGCGCCAGCAGCCGCGACCGTTCTTCTGGGTGAAGGACTCCGGCTGAGCGCGCGTGGTCACGAGTTGTTGTCTGCGCTTGCGGCGCGATTATCTTCCCCGGGACTGCTGCGGAGCGCCCGGTTGTGATCGTTCACCTGCGCTCCCCGGGCGCTGATCAGCGCGACGTCGCCTGCACTTCTTCCTCTCCGGACGCAAGATGAACCTCCGCAGCCGTCTCCCGTTCGCCGTCGCGCTGCTGATAGGCGCCGTCGCCCCGTCGGCATGGGCGCAGACGGCCCCGCCGCGCCTCGCCACCATCCGCGAGGCGGAGCTGCGGCGCGACCTGTTCGCGATGGCGAACGACTCGTTCCGCGGGCGCGAGGCGGGAACGCTGGACGAGTGGCGCGCCTCGCTCTGGCTCGCCGAGCAGGCGCGCGCGGCGGGGCTGCAGCCCGCGGGCGACGACGGGACCTACTTCCAACTCGTGCCGATGCGCCGGGTGCGCGTCTCCGGCGCGAGCCCGTGGCGCTGGGCGGCGCCCCGCTGACGCTCTGGCGCGACGCGCAGGTGCTCGCGCCCACCGACTCCGCCGTCGACGCGCCGGTGATGTTCGTCGCCTCGGTGGACTCGGCCTCGCTGCAGGGGATGGACCTGCGCGGGAAGGCGGTCGCCGCGGTGGTCCGCCCGCCGGCCCGGCTGCCGGCGGCGGAGATGAGCCTGTGGGGGTGGCGCTACACGCGGGCCGCGCTGGCCGAGACGGCGGCGCCGCTGCTGGCGCGCGGCGCGGCGGCGGTGCTGCTGGTGTCGGACTCCATCGCGGACGCGCAGTTCGCGGTGCTGGCGGCGTACAACTCGCGCGGCACCTACGGCCTCGACTCGGCGGGGGTGGCGGCGCCGCGGCCGTCCCGCGCTCCGGTGTTCTGGCTCCCGCGGCGGATGCTCTACGCAGTCCAGGCGCCCGGCCAGCGGCTGGTGGCGCGGATCTCCAGCGAGAGCTTCATCTACCCGTCGGTGAACGTGGTCGCGCGCGTTCCGGGGACGTCCGCGCGGCTGAAGGGAGAGTACGTGCTCTTCTCCGGCCACCAGGACCACGATGGCGTGCGCGTGGCCGTGGATGGGGACTCGATCTGGAACGGCGCCGACGACAACGCCAGCGTGAGCGTGGCGCTGCTCGCCATCGGCCGGGCGTTCGCGCGGCATCCGGGGCGGCGCGGCGCGCTCTTCGTGTGGCACGGGGCGGAGGAGCGGGGGCTGATCGGCTCGCGCTGGTATGCCCAGCATCCCACGGTGCCGAAGTCGTCCATCGTGGCCGTGCTGAACGGCGACATGATCGGCCGCAACGCGCCAGGAGCCGCGGCGCTGCTCGGCGTGGTCCCGCCGCACCGCAACAGCACGGCGCTGGTGGAGATGGCGCTGGCGGCGAACCGCCGCGTCGGCGGCTTCGCGCTGGACAGCACCTGGGACAGCCCCGCACACCCGGAGGGATGGTACTTCCGCAGCGACCACCTGCCGTACGCGCGCGCCGGCATCCCCGCGGTCTTCTTCACCACGCTGCTGCACCCCGACTACCACACCCCGCGCGACGAGGCCGCGCGCATCGACTACGCCAAGCTGACGCGCATGACCCGGTGGATGTACGCCACCGGCTGGGCCGTCGCGAACACCACCGCGCGGTCGGCGATCGATGCGGGGTTCCGGCTGGAGCGGTAGCAAGCGCGGAAGTGCAGAAGTGCGAGTGACGCCGTCGCAAATCTCCATCCTCCAACGAATTCGGGACGAATGACCGACTTGACCGGCGACAACGGATCGATCGCGGACGATGCCGCGGCATTGGCCGCGCGCCTGGAGAGTGCCTGGAACGCGGGGGACGGCGCGGCGTTCACGGCGCCGTTCGCGGACGATGCGGACTTCGTGAACGTGCTGGGGATGCACGCCCGAGGACGCGAGGCCATCGCGGCGGGGCACGACCAGATCTTCCGCGGCATTTACGCGGGGAGCACGGTGCGCTACCGGGTGGAGACCGCGCGGCTGCTGCGCCCCGACGTGGCGCTCGTGCATCTGCACGCAAGCCTCGCCATCCCCGCCGGGCCGATGGCCGGCACCCACGACGCGCGCCCCAGCCTGGTGCTGACCCGCGAGGGCGGCGAGTGGCGGATCGCGTCGTTCCACAACACCTTCATCCGCGGCCCGGCGACGCAGCGACGCTGATCCACGCAGGCACTCCCGCATCTTCGCACTTTCGCACCTGGCCCCAGGAGAGCCGATGTCCACGCCTACGCCCGACCAGATGATCCTCAGCACCACCTTCACCCTCGAAGGCTACCGCATCCGCGAGTACCGGGGGCTGGTGCGCGGCGTGGTGGTGCGCGCGCCGACCATCGCGCAGGGGGTGATGGGCGGCCTGCGCAGCATCGTGGGCGGCCAGATCCAGGAGTACACGCAGATGTGCGAGCAGACGCGCCAGCAGGCCACCGCCGAGCTGGCCCGCCACGCGCGCGAGCTGGGCGCCAACGGCGTGGTCGGCGTCGGCTACGACGCGTCGGAGATCGGCCAGCACGCCACCGAGGTGCTGTGCTACGGGACGGCCGTCGTGCTGGAGCGCTCGGACCACTGACTCTGATTCCGCCTGAATCCCGTGAGGTCAGCAGGGGCGGCCGCTGTCCGGAGATGCGGACACCTCCTCTTCGCCCGATGCGCGGCGGCGAAGGGGTGCCATCTACCGCAATGCCTTGTTCCGTAGACTCTTAGCCCGACAACCGCGCGACCGTGGCGCGCGACTGGGCGACTGGCGCGCCATTTGCCGCCTGATCGGTCAGCGCGTCATTCGATATCCGCAGTCCTTTCCCCCATCCAGCGAGCGTCTGCCATGCGCCGCCACCTCCCCATCGCCACGCTGTTCCTCCTCGCGCTGCTCGCCATCGCCCACCCCGCCGCGGCACAGGGGCGCGCCCCACGCTCGCTCCTGGTCGTGCGCGTCGTGGATGAGCAGGGCCACCCGCTCATGGGCGCCCGCGTCACGGTGGGTGGCGTGGACCGCGGAGCAAACACTCGTGGCAGCGGCGAGGCCACGGTCGAGGGGATCCCGAGAGGACTCCGGCTGGTCGACGTGCGCCGCCAGGGGTACGCCTTCCAGCGCGTCGCAGCCGACTTCGTGGGCGGCGACACGGTGCGCCGCGAGGTGAGGATGACGCCCAGCGCGGTGGAGCTCGAGGGGCTCACGGTGACCTCGTGGGGCCGGAACGTGCGCTTGCGGAACAACGGCTTCTACGACCGCCAGCGGCACGGGTTCGGCTCGTTCATGACGCGCGACCAGATCGAGCAGCTCCACGCCTACCACGCCACGGACATCTTCCGCTGGATGCGCGGCTTCGCGGTGATCCCGAGCGGGTCGCGAGACATCGTGGTGACCACCCGCGGGCCGGGCGGTTTCGGCAGCTGCCTCCCGCACGTCTACGTCGACGGCAACAGGATGTTCGTGCGCAACGCCCGGGAGCAGGCCGACGCGCTGGAGGCGGTTCCGACCGATAACATCGAGGCGGTCGAGGGCTACCAGGGAGCGGCCAGCATCCCCGCCGAGTACAACATGACCGGCTCGGTCTGCGGCGTGCTCCTGATCTGGACGCGCTGACGGGCTGCCGTTGCACCCGCGGCGGCGGGGTGGTAGCTTGGCGGCGAATCGGCCGGCGGCCACGGGAACACACGGACGAACGCGCGCGCGGAGGAGCTGGAGATGTCGCACGTTGAGTACACGCGGGAAGACTCCCGCAAGGATCTGAGCGCGAGCCTGATGGGGCTGGTGGCCGGCGTGGTCTGGGTGCTGATCGTCGGGGCCATCGCGTACACCATCGCCGTCAGCGGCAGGCACTGAGCTCCACCCGACCCCCGAAGTCGCACGGCGGCGGCACCCCAGGCCGGGTGCCGCCGCCGTTTACGTGATGCTTTGACGCACCGCCCCCCCCCCCGCGGCGTCATCGTGCGTTCGCCACGGCGCTGTGCGGGATCATGAAGGATGAAAGCGCCACGCAGGATGAAAGCGCGCAACCCCTGTAAACGTCATCCTGAGGCCGGTCACTGCCTCCTTTGCGTCGCGCCGATCCTGGCAGGCCGAAGGATCTATCGCCGCCGATGCGACACACCGGCGGTAGGGCACCCGCGGTTATAGATCCTTCGGCCTGCCGACTCCTCCGCACGCTGGGATTCGACTGTGGCCGACCTCAGGATGACGTCCGGGGGGGTTGTCGCATCCATCGTCGTATCACGCGGAGCGGGGTGCCGGGCCGATGGCCTGGCACCCCGCTTCCTTCGAGTGCACCGGGAAGGAATCGAACCTTCAACCTTGGGATTAAGAGTCCCCTGCTCTGCCAATTGAGCTACCGGTGCGTCGCGGCCGCCGAATATAGGGGCGACCCGGCGAAAGCTCAACCTTCGCCGGTCGATGGGTCTCGTGCACGTCCTGACGACGTGGTGCCTCCGCGGCGGCGCTTCGGGATGACGTAGCAGGTGGATGGGCGGACGGTCTCCGGCTTGCACTGCGCTGGCCGGAGCCGGCCAGACGCGTCCCGAACAGCGCCCCGCATGACCGAGAACGTCCCCGCAGTCGTCGTGTCCGAGCCGCCGCACCGCGGCGAGAGCGTCCGGACCGTGGCGCTGGTGCTGCTGGCGCTGGCCGCCGTCACGGCCGGGCTCTACTACGGCCGCGACGTGTTCATCCCCATCTCGCTGGCGGCGGTGTTCACGGCGCTGCTGCGCCCGCCGGTGCGCTGGCTGGAGCGGGTGAAGCTCCCGACGTCGGTGGCCGCAACGCTGGTGGTGGTGGCGTCGCTCGCCGTGCTCGCGGGGGCGGTTCTCGCCTTCACCGCGCCGGTGCAGACGTTCGTGAAGGACGCGCCTCGCACCGTCGCCTCGGCCCGCGCGAAGCTCGGCGCGATCGCCGGGAAGAACGGGCCGCTCGGCGGGGTGCTCGATGCCGGCCCCACCGACTCCGCCGGCGCGCGCGGGGCACAGGGCGGGGGGCAAGAGAAGGAGGGCGGCGAGGGTCCCTCCGGGGTTGCCGGGAAGGTCTTCGGGGCGACCGCCGGCGTCGTCAGCACCTTCGTGGAGGTGCTCCTGCTCGTCTGGTTCCTGCTCGCCTCGGGGACGATGTTCCAGCGCAAGCTGCTCAGGGTGCTGCCGCTCCCCTGGGAGAAGCGGGCCGCGCTCGACGTGCTCGACCAGACCGAGGCGGTGGTGTCGGGCTACCTGCTGGTCACGCTGCTGATCAACCTGGGACAGGGGGCCGCCGTCGGATTGGCGATGTGGCTGCTGGGCATGCCCACGCCCATGCTCTGGGGGATGATGACGGTGATCGCGGAGTTCGTGCCCTTCCTGGGCGGCGCGTTCATGGTCCTGCTGCTCGCGGCGGTGGGGCTGGCGAGTCAGTCGTCCGTGGGGCAGGCGCTGCTCGCGCCGGGCGCGTACCTGCTGATCTCCACCCTGCAGAACAACCTGGTGAGCCCGATCGCCTACGGCCGGCGGCTGCGGCTGAACCCGGTCGCGGTACTGATCGGCGTGATGATCTTCTGGACGCTGTGGGGCGTTTCCGGCGCGTTCCTGTCCGTCCCCATCGTCGCGACCGCCAAGGTGCTCGGCGACCGGCTCGACGGGCTCTCGGCGCTGGGGGAGTTCCTGGGGGAGTGAGAGGGCGAGGGAAGTGCTAAGTGCCAAGTGCCAAGTGCCAAGTGCCAAGTGCCAAGTGCCAAGTGCCAAGTGCCAAGTGCCA
>DASYJZ010000724.1:0-3398 GCA_035995965.1 Longimicrobium sp.
CGCAGATCTACACCCACACCTCGAAAGAGCGCCTGAAGAAGGTCTACCGCCAGGCGCATCCGCGGGCGTGAGTTCTCGTTGCGGTTCTGAATACTGCTCCCCACTCGACGTCATCCCGAGCGTCGCCGCTGCTCTGACCGTCAGCCCTCGCAGTTCCTTGGCGGCGACCGAGGGATCTAAACTCGCGGCGGCAACACGGCGGGGCCTGTGCACGTACGGTGCGGCCGCCGGTTTTGCGGCCTCGGCTCTGGATCCCTCGACCGCCGCCAGAATTCGGCGCGCACGTCGATCGTGGGCCGCGGCGGCGCTCGGGATGACGTCCTCGTGGGATTCGGAGCTTTGTGACGCGCTGGCCTGCCGTTGGTGTCCGCGAAGGCGGACTGCGTGCCGTTGTAGCCGCGAGTTCACTCGCATATTCCCACGGGTGCCGAGGGCATGCGCCCTTCTCCGCGCTTGCGGTGTACAGAAGCGCATGCGAGCTTGCCCCGGCTGCGCGCCGGGGCGAGTCGTTTCCACCGACGGCTGCGAGAGAACGAAGATTACCGAGGACTGGAGATAGATGAGTGTTCCCACGTTCCACGCCACCACCATCCTGGCCGTGAAGAAGGACGGCCGGGTCGCGCTGGGCGGCGACGGGCAGGTCACCACCGGCGACATCGTCGCCAAGAGCAGCGCGGTGAAGGTGCGCAAGCTGCGCGAGGGCAAGGTGCTGGCGGGGTTCGCCGGCTCCGTGGCCGACGCCTTCACCCTCTTCGAGAAGTTCGAGGAGAAGATGGAGCGCTACCCCGGCAACCTCTCCCGCGCCGCGGTGGAGCTCGCCAAGGACTGGCGCAGCGACCGCTACCTGCGCCGCCTGGAGGCGCTGCTCGCGGTGGCCGACCAGCAGCACCTGTACATGCTCTCCGGCACCGGCGACGTGATCGAGCCCGACGACGACATCGTGGCGATCGGCTCCGGCGGCGCCTATGCGCTGTCGGCCGCGCGCGCGCTCAAGGACCACTCCACGCTGAGCGCGCCCGAGATCGTGCGCCACGCGCTGGAGATCGCCGGCGACATCTGCATCTACACCAACCGCAACATCACCGTGCTGGAGCTGGGGTCGAGCGATTCGCCCGTGGCCGAGCCGCCCGCACCCACGAGCTGAAGAGATGGCGACGAACGACACCGACATCATCGCCCCCGTCCCCGACGCGGCCGAGCCGCCGGCCGACGGGAAGGCCGCGAAGGAGAAGGAGGAGGTCCAGCCCTGGCTCGACGAGCTGACGCCGCGCGGGATCGTGGCCGAGCTGGACAAGTACATCGTGGGGCAGAAAGACGCCAAGAAGGCCGTCGCCATCGCGCTGCGCAACCGCTGGCGGCGCCAGCGCGTGGACGAGGACCTGCGCGACGAGATCGTCCCCAACAACATCATCATGATCGGCCCCACCGGGGTCGGGAAGACGGAGATCGCGCGGCGGCTGGCGCGGCTGGCCGGCGCGCCCTTCGTGAAGGTGGAGGCCAGCAAGTTCACCGAGGTCGGCTACGTGGGCCGCGACGTGGAGTCGATGGTCCGCGACCTGGTGGACGCGGCGGTGAACATGGTGCGCACCGACCGCGAAGACGAGGTGCAGGAGGTCGCCGAGCAGCGCGTGGAGGAGCGCCTGCTTGACCTGCTGATCCCCCCGATGGAGGGCGCCGAGAAGCCCGCCCCCGCCGCCGACCCGCCGGCCGCCGGCGAGGAGCGCCCGCGCGTGTTCGTGGCGACCTCGGGCGGCCAGGTGGAGCGCAAGGAAGACGCCGAGGTGCGCGAGCGCCGCGACCGCACCCGCGCCAAGTTCCGCCAGCTCCTGCAGGACGGGAAGCTGGAGGACCGCGAGGTGGAGGTGGAGGTCACCCAGAGCATGCCCATCGAGAACATGATGGTGCCGATGGGCGGGTTCGACGGCGGCATGGACAGCAACCTGATGGACATGCTGCAGGACGTGCTCCCCAAGCGCTCCAAGCGCCGCACCGTCACCGTGAGCGAGGCGCGCCGCATCCTGCTGCAGGACGAGCTCGACAAGCTGGTGAACATGGACGAGGTGGTGAACGAGGCGCTGGACCGGGTGGAGGAGATGGGGATCATCTTCCTCGACGAGATCGACAAGATCGCAGGCGACCACGCCGGGATGGGCCCCGACGTCTCGCGCGAGGGGGTGCAGCGCGACCTGCTGCCGGTGGTGGAGGGCTCCACGGTGCAGACCAAGTATGGCATCGTGCGCACCGACCACATCCTGTTCATCGCGGCGGGCGCCTTCCACGTCTCCAAGCCAAGCGACCTGATCCCCGAGCTGCAGGGGCGCTTCCCCATCCGGGTGGAGCTGAAGAGCCTCACCGTGGCCGACTTCATCCGCATCCTCACCGAGCCGAAGAACGCGCTGATCACGCAGTACCGCGCGCTGGTGGCGGCCGAGGGCGCGAACCTGCAGTTCACCCCCGACGGCGTGGACGAGATCGCGCGCATCGCGGCGCACGTGAACGACCGGATGGAGAACATCGGCGCGCGGCGGCTGCACACGGTGCTCACCACGCTGCTCGAGGACATCCTCTTCGAGCTGCCGGAGATGGAGCAGAAGGAGATCACCATCGACGCCGAGACCGTGCGCAACCGGCTGAAGGAGATCGTGGAGGACGAGGACCTGCGCAAGTACATCCTGTAACTTCGAAAGCAACTGCCATTTCACGCAGAGACGCGGAGAAACTGAGAGAAAAGCGGTTCTCTCGGTTTCTCCGCGTTTCTGCGTGAGACCCCTTCTTCGGGCCGGGTCAGGGCCTGTCGACGTCGGCCGGCGTGGTGCGCTCCACGCGGCGGTTCTGCGCCTCGAGCGCGTCGCGGTTGCGCTCGGCCTCGTGCACGTTCGCCTCGGCCTCCGACGTTTCCTCCGTACTGCGGCCCGGCCCGTCCGCGCTCATCCTGCCGCCCGTATCCGTGGCCTGCGGCGTCGAACCCACCGACTGTGCCGGGCGGGCGCCTTCGATCGCCCGGTCGGTCTCGTCCGCGGTGGTCGCCTCGGTGCGGCGGTTCTGCGCCTCCAGCGCGTCGCGGTTCTCCTCGGCGTTGCGCAGGTGCTCCTCGGCCCGCGAGGTGTCTTCCGAGGCCGTGCGGCCCGTCGAGGCGTCCTGCCGGCCGGTGCGGTCCTGGTCCATTCGTCTCTCCACGTATTCATGGATGTCGTCGATTCGCTGCGCGGAAGCGGCAACTTCCATTCCGAGCCGACGAACCACTTCCGCTCGGCCTGACATCTCGTTAGCTTGTTCTGACCGTCCATTCGCAACTAAAGAAGGGACTTCGATGAGTCGAACGTACGAGGCCATTCTCTCGGGTCACCGACTTGAGTGGAAGGGAAGCCTGCCCTTCGCCGAGACGCCGGTGGATGTCA
>DASYJZ010000725.1:0-3222 GCA_035995965.1 Longimicrobium sp.
TGTTACCCGCCCCGCGCAGCTCCAGGTCCTTGAGGGCGATGCGGTAGCCGCTCCCCAGCTCGGTGTAGTGCTCCAGCACCCGCAGCCGCCGCTCGGCGTCTTCCGGCACCTCGTCGGGGATGAGCAGGTAGCAGAAGGCGCGGTGGTGGCTGCGCCCCACCCGGCCGCGGATCTGGTAGAGCTGGCTCAGCCCGAACTGGTCGGCGCGGTTCACGATCAGCGTGTTGGCGCGCGGCACGTCGAGCCCGCTCTCGATGATGGCGGTGGCCACCAGCACGTCCAGGTCGCCGTCCAGGAAGCGGGTCATCACCGCCTCCAGCTCCTTCTCGCGCATCTGCCCGTGCGCCACGCCGATCCCCGCGTCGGGGACCAGGCGCTGCACCTTCTGCAGCACCGCGCCGATCGTCTCCACCCGGTTGTGCACGAAGAACACCTGCCCCCCGCGGTCCAGCTCGCGGCGGATGGCGTCTTCGATGATCGCGTCGCTCCAGGGGAGGACGTGCGTGATCACCGGCTGCCGGTCGCGCGGCGGGGTCTGGATCAGGGTCATGTCCCTGAGCCCCAGCAGCGAGAAGTGCAGCGTGCGCGGGATCGGGGTGGCGGTGAGCGTGAGCACGTCCACGGTCTTGCGCAGCTGCTTCAGGATCTCCTTGTGCTTCACCCCGAAGCGCTGCTCCTCGTCGATCACCAGCATCCCCAGGTCGCGGAACTGCACGTCGGGGGAGAGGAGGCGGTGCGTGCCGATCACCACGTCGACCTCGCCCGCCTGCAGCCGCGCGAGCACCTCGCCCTGCTCCTTGGCGGTGCGGAAGCGGCTGAGCGCCTCGATCCGCACCGGGAAGTCCGCCAGCCGCTCGCTGAAGGTGTGCAGGTGCTGCTCCGCCAGGATGGTCGTCGGCACCAGCACCGCCACCTGCTTGCCGTCCTGCACCGCCTTGAAGGCGGCGCGGATGGCGATCTCGGTCTTCCCGTACCCCACGTCGCCGCAGATCAGGCGGTCCATGGGGCGGGGGCTCTCCATGTCCCTCTTGACGTCGTCGGTCGCCTGGCGTTGGTCGGGGGTGTCCTCGAAGAGGAAGGCGCTCTCCATCTCCCGCTGCCAGCGGGTGTCGGCGGCGTAGGCGAACCCCTTCTCGGCGCTGCGCGCGGCGTAGAGCTCCAGCAGCTCGGCCGTCATCTCCTGGATGGCCTTCTGCGTCTTCTGCCGGGCCCGGCTCCACTCCTTGCCGCCGATGCGGTGCACCCGCGGCGCGGCGCCGGGCTCGTCGGAGTCCGACACCCAGCGCTCGATCAGGTCCACCCGGTGCACGGGTACGCGCAGCAGCTCGCCGCCCGCGTACTCGATCACCAACGTCTCGAACTCCTCCTCGCCGACCCGCACCCGCTCCATCCGCCGGAACTGGCCGATGCCGTGGTCCATGTGCACCACGTAGTCGCCCGGCTTGAGCGCCGCCACGCTCTCCAGCGCCGCCCCGCCGCGGAAGCGCCGGCGCCGGCGCAGCCGCCGGGTGCGGCGGAAGATCTCGTGGTCGGTGAGCAGCCGCAGCGGCGGCTCGGCGTCGGCCAGCACGAAGCCGCCGGTGAGCGAGCCGATCCCCAGCTCGGTGTAGCGCGCGACCTTGAACTCGTCGAGCAGCTCCTGCAGGCGCTCGAGCTGCCCCTGGTTGTCGCAGAGGATCAGCGTCTGCTCGCCGCGCCCCGCCGCGCCGCGCAGCAGCTCGCCCAGCCGCGGCATGTCGCGGTCGATCGCCTCGGGCGGGAGCGCGCGGAACTGGAAGGCCGCGCGCACCGGCCGCCCGGCGGCCTCCTCGACGAAGAGCTGCGGCAGCTTCTCCAGCCGCGCCGCCGCCTCGTGCGCGGGGAGGAAGAGGCGCTCCGGCGGGTCGGGGCGGGCGCCGCGGGCGGCCTCGGCCTCGTGCAGCCGCAGCACCTCGCTCCAGGTGCGCTCCAGCTCCGGCTGCGTGCCCCCGCCGGCCAGGTGCACCACCACCGTCTCGCCCGGCAGGTAGTCGAGCAGCGACTTGCGCGCGGCCTCACCGTCGGCCGAGGGCCGGGGCCCCGTGTGCGACGAGGCGCCGCCCCCTTCGCGCGCCGGGCGCAGGTCCACCGGGAGCAGCTCCAGCGCCTCGACCGAGCGCACCGAGAGCTGGGTGAGGATGTCGAAGAAGCGGACCGACTCGATCTCGTCGCCGAAGAACTCCACCCGCGCGGGCTCGGGGGCGTCGAAGCCGAAGACGTCGACGATGCCGCCGCGCAGCGCGAACTGCCCCACCTCCTCGACGGTGGCCACCCGCTCGAAGCCCATCCCCTCCAGCGTGGCCGCCAACTCGGGGAGGCGCACGCGCTGCCCGGTGCGCAGCTCCAGCCGCAGGTCGTCGAGCCCCTCCACGGCGGGGGAGAGCTCCTGCATGGCCCGCGCGGTGGTCACCAGCAGCGCGGCGCGGCCGGAGAGCAGCGCCTCGAGCGCCTCGACGCGGGCGCCGCCGATCTCCAGGTGCGGCTCGGCCTCCTCGTAGGGGAGCGACTCGCGCTGGGGGTACAGGTACACGGCCCCCTCGCCGAGCAGCGCCTCCAGGTCGGCGGCGGCCTGCTCGGCGTCTTCGGGGCGGGTGGCGACCAGTACCCAGAGGCGCTCGCGCCGCGCGCGGTGCAGCGCCGCCGCCAGCACCAGCGGCGCCGAGCCGGCCAGCCCCGCGGCCGTCACGGACTCGCCGGCGCGCGGCAGCGCGGCGGCGAGCTCCCGGAAGGCGGGGACCGTCTGGAAGGAGTCGATCAGCAGCGGGTGCGGCACAGCCTCTCGGAAACGGGAGCCAACTCCGCCCGGCACAACAGAACGCCCGCCGGCCGGGCGGGACGGCGGGTGCGCGCCCTCGGTGCTTCGCGAGGTCGCGGGGACAAACCGGAAAGCTACCGCGACGGGCGAGGGCGCGTCAACTGTTCGCGACCTCAGGCTTCGATGCGGGGCTGGCTTCTACGGATCGTCTCACGCAGAGACGCAGAGGAACAGAGAGGGCGGGGGCGGATTTCCGGGCACGTCCCCGGCCGCGGCGCAGGATTGGTTACGGTGAGGGAATTTGCGCGACGATGCCATCTCGCCTTCGAACTGCCGCGAGCGAAGCGAGCCCCCGTCCCTCCCCCAGGTCGTTTTGGGGGAGGGACCGGCGCGAAGCGCCAGGGAGAGGGCTTCGCGAGACCGGCGCGCGGCGCCAGGGAGCGGCTACG
>DASYJZ010000726.1:0-3800 GCA_035995965.1 Longimicrobium sp.
GGCCGCGCGCGACAGGCCGGCGTTCAACTCGTCGAGCACGCGCACGGCCAGGTCGCTGCCGCCACCCGAGGCGGCCGCGCTGCGGACGATGGCGTCGAATTTCCGGGCCAGCCGCCCCGGGCCGATGCGCGAGTAGGGTGCCGGCATGCTCCCGGTCGCGGCCACCTGCGCCACCATCGCCTGCAGCCGCGGGTCGACGCGGATGTCGACGGTGGCGGCCGAGGTCGTGCCGTGGCCCTCCACCCGCACGCGCAGCGGACGCCCGCTCCGGGCCGCGCGGAGCGCCTTCAGGTTCACGTGCACGCCGCCGTCCGCGTCGATGCTCGCGAACACCGCCGGGCGCGTCGTCTCATCCGTCCGGCGCGTCGCCTGGGCGGCGTGCACGAGGCGGGGGACGCTCGGATGATCGGCAGTGCGGGCCGGGAGGGCGGACCTCGGCGCGCGGCGCACGGAGGCGACGATGCGCATCCCCGGGCGGGCGCCGGCTTCGGGCGCCGGGAGCCGCGACGGCACCGCCGAGGACGCCGGGGAGGGGACGGAGCGCGCGGGCGGCAGCTCCCACGCCATCTCGGGCCGGGCGGCCGGGGCGCGCTCGGAGGGCGCGACCGCGGCGAGCGGGAGCGACGCGAGCAGCACCGCGCCCGCGCAGACGGCGCCCGTCCTGCGGGTGACGGCGCGGCGGTCGCGGCGCGGCTCCAGCACGGCGCGCACCCGGCCCTCGAGCTGGCTGGGCGCGGCCATGGCGATCGCCGCCGCGCTCAGGGGCGCACGGTAGGCGCGGGCCACGTCCAGCAGGTGCCCGGCGTAGTCCGAGGCGCGCGCGCCGGCGGCGAGCACGCGGTCGTCGCACGCCTGCTCGCGCTCTTCGCGCATCTTCCGCGCGGCCCACCAGGCGCCGGGGTGGAACCAGTAGGCCGCGCAGCACACCATCGCCAGCGTCTGCACCAGGCAGTCGCGCCGCGCCACGTGGGCCAGCTCGTGCAGCAGCACCACGCGCCGCCGCTCCTCCGGCCACGCGTCCGCCTCCGCGGGGAGGAGGATGGCGGGACGGAGCGCGCCCCAGGTGAGCGGCATCGCCGCCTCGGCGCTGCGCAGCAGGGTCACCGGGCGGCCCACCTCCATCGCCTGCCCCAGCCGCTCCAGCAGCCCGGTCCACTCCGGGTCCTCCACCGTCTCCGCGTGGCGCGCCAGCCGCGAGGCCGCGCGCAGCGCCAGTGCCAGCCGGGCGAGCACCACCGCCGCGCCCGCCGCCCAGACCACCGCCAGCGCGACGGCGAGCGAGAGCGGCGGGAGCGCCCGCGAGGCGGGGACGATTCCCCACGCAGCGCCCGCGGGGCGGAGCACGGCGAGGAAGGCGGGCTTCCAGCCGGGGACCACCAGCGCGAGCGCGGGGAGCGCCATCGCCCCGCCGAGGGCCAGGCACCACACCAGGTGCCGCGCCGCCGCCGATCCCCGCCGCAGCGCGCGCGCCGCGAGCGCCGCCGTGCAGAGCAGCAGCGTGGACTTCGCGACGATGAGGGCTGCGGACGCCATCACGGGCGTCCAGGCGGGGGCGGCCATGGTCAGCGCCCCTGTCCGCGGGCGTCGTCGATCAGCCGCGACAGGCGCGAGAGTTCGCCCTCCGACATCCCGTGCTCGGGCAGGTCGAGCAGCGCCGCCACCGCCGCCTCGGCGCTCCCGCCGAAGAAGGTGCGCACCATGTGCGACAGCGCCGAGGCCTGCGCGGCGTCGCGGGGCACCGTGGGGAGGTAGACGTAGCGGGGGCCGTCCTGCTCGTGGCTGAGGTGCCCCTTCTCCTCCAGGATCCGCATCAGCGCGCGGACGGCCGAGTAGCTGGGCGGGTCGGGGAGGCGCTCGAGCACGTCGGTGACGGTCGCCTTCCCCAGCCGGTACACCACGTCCATGATCTGCCGCTCGCGGCGGCTGAGCTGGTTCTGCGCGGAGGTCTTGCTCATGGGGCGGGGATCCGGGTGGACAGCCGGTGCGGACTGGCTGCTAATAATCTAGCAGACGGTATGATGCGGTTTTTCCGGTGCCGCGTCAAGCCTCCCGTGCGGCCGCTGGCGTCAACGCACCTGGAGTACGCGCCGTTCCGTGTGGACGCTCCACCGGAACGTGGGCAAGTGCTCTATTCTGACGGCGGAGCTTTCCCCGAACCCGTGAAGAAGAGCCACGGAGTGCCCTCCCAGCCTTGCATGGCCGACTCCAAACCAGTAGTATTACTTTTGAAAGTAATACCAACTCGGGAGGAGAAGATGAAGATTACGACGAAGGGTCAGGTCACGGTCCCTCAGCACATCAGGGAGCGCTTGGGTCTGCTCCCGAACACCGACGTGGATTGGGAGCTCAAAGACGGCGCGGCAGTGTTGACCAAGGCTCCCCACGGCGACCGTCGCCGTGGGCGAGCGCTCGTCGACCACATGCGCGGGCGTGCCACGGTGAAGATGAGCACTGACGAGATCATGGCACTCACGCGCGGCGAACCGTGAGCCGGGTGCTCGTGGACAGCAACGTCCTTCTCGACATCTTTTCCGATGATCCGACCTGGTTCGACTGGTCTTCCGATACACTTGCGGATCTTGCGGAGCGTGCCGTGCTCGTCATCAACCCGATCATCTATGCAGAGGTCTCTGTTCAGTTCGACAGGGTGGAGCAGCTCGATGAGGCCCTCGCCGGCCAGTTCCAGCGGGAAGCGCTGCCGTGGGAAGCAGGGTTCCTCGCGGGCAAGTGCTATCTCAGTTACCGAAGGCGCGGAGGCGAACGGCGGTCACCTCTGCCGGACTTCTACATCGGGGGGCACGCCGCAGTACGCGGGATGACCCTCCTGACCCGTGATGCGGCCCGGTATCGAAGCTACTTCCCGGGACTCCAGATCGTCGCACCCTGACACGCTGATTGAGGTCTGCCTCGATCAGGCTTCGCTGGTTCGAACTGCTGTTACGGCGGAGGGTTCTTCATGTCGCCCACACGGTGCAATTCATCAGATGCACGGGCGCCTGTATATCCGTGCCATGATAGTGAATGATCAGTGCGGGGATGATGCCGGGCGCGCCGCTGTGGTGCATGCCCGTGACCTTCAACTCTTCTTCCGTCCCATCAGGCCATCGAACGCGTAGTTTCCCGGACGGTTCGATTACTGAGCCCCCTGCTCCCGCACGGATCCTCCTCGTTCCTCCCGTATCATCGGCAACAGGTATTTTCCAGCTCATCACGGTCTGCTCCAGAAAGAAAAGTGGTCGGAGTCTCAGACGATTTACGGCGGCCTCACTCCGCCGGGTAGAGCTTGTAGCGCGCCACGCGGCGCTCCCACTCGGCGTTCTCCTGCTCCCAGCGGGCGAAGATGGCGCGCGGGTCGTCGCCGCGGCGCACGGCGGCGGGGGCCCATTCGCTGCCGAGCATCTGCCGCATGGAGCCCATCCCCAGGCTGTGCGGGTACAGCTTCTCCAGCTCCACCAGGAACACCAGCGCGGTGAGCACCGGGCGGTACGCCTCGCGGTCGGTGACCGTGATGCGCACGCCGTGGCAGCGCCTGCCGGCGAACTGCATCCAGCCGCTCCCGCGCGGCGTCCAGTCGGCGCGCTCGAAGCGCACGCCGGGGAGGCGGTAGGCGTTGGCGCGGTGCAGCAGCTCGTCGCCGTCCACGTACGGCGCGCCAACATAGCTGAACGGCGCGTCGGTGCCGCGGCCCACGTTCAGGTTGGTGGTCTCCAGCATCACCAGCCCGCTGAAGCTGAGCGCCGCGTTCAGGGTGCGGATGTTCGGCGAGGGGTTGATCCACGGCAGCCCGGTCTCGTCGAACC
>DASYJZ010000727.1:0-7047 GCA_035995965.1 Longimicrobium sp.
CGCCGCCACCAGCGCGCGCAGCTCCGCCGCCGGCGGCGCATCCATCCCGGCGCGGACGACGACGTACGCCGCCAGCCGCCGTTCGCCGTCCCCGTCGTCGCGCGCGACCACGGCCGCGTCGGCGATGGCGGGGTGACGGCGCAGCGCCGTCTCGATCTCGCCTGGCTCGATGCGGAAGCCGCGGACCTTCACCTGGCGGTCGGCGCGGCCGAGGTAGTCGAGACCCCGTGCACTTCCGTTCCATCGTCCCAGGTCCCCGCTGCGGTACGCCCGCGCCCCGGGGACGGTGGACGCGCCATCGGGGACGAAGCGCTCCGCCGTCAGTGCCGGCCGGCCGAGGTAGCCGCGCGCCACGCCGGCGCCGCCGACCACCATCTCCCCCGCCACGCCGGGCGGGACCGGGAGCCCGCGCGAGTCCAGCAGCCGTACCGACAGGTCGGGGATGGGGATGCCGATCGGGCTCCCCGCGGGCCCCAACGCGTCGGCGCGGCGGATCTCGCGCCAAGTGACGTGCACGGTGGTCTCGGTGATCCCGTACATGTTCACCAGCCGCGGCCGCTCGTCGCCGTGCCGCCCGATCCAGCCACGCAGCGACGCCGGGTCCAGCGCCTCGCCGCCGAACACCACCAGCCGCAGCGCGAGCGCGTCATCGCCCGGGGCGGTCGCGGCCTCGTCCGCCGCGGCGAGCTGGCGGAAGGCGCCGGGGGTCTGGTTCAGCACCGTCACGCGCTCGCGGCGCAGCAGCGCGTGGAAGTCCTCCGGCGAGCGGCTGAGCGCCCACGGGACGACCACCAGCCGTCCGCCGTACAGCAGCGCCCCCCACAGCTCCCACACCGAGAAGTCGAAGGCGTGGCTGTGGAAGAGCGTCCACACGTCGTCCGCGCCGAAGCCGAACAGCGCGTCGGTGGATTGGAAGAGGCGCAGGACGTTGGCGTGCGTGACTTCCACCCCCTTCGGCCGCCCGGTGGAGCCCGAAGTGTAGATGACGTACGCCAGGTTGTCGGGTAGAACATGGTCGATGGATGGCGCGGATTGCCGATCGCTCCGGCTCAGCGCCCTCTCCGGCTCGCTTAGGCTCGCCACCTCTCCCGTACCGGGAGAGGTAGGATTCCCCATCGTCTGCGCACCGCCCAACCGGCAGCGCGAGGGCCGTCGTCGCACGACGGTGCGCAGGCGGACTGGTGCCGCGGCCACCCACCCTCTCCCGGTACGGGAGAGGGTTTGCGCTCTAAGGCGCAGGGAGAGGGCGCCGCAGCCGCGGATGCGACGAACTCCGGGGCGGCGAGAAAATCGCTCCACAGCCCCATCGACCGAAACGTCACCTCCATCGTCCCCGAGCAGCACGACATCGCGCCCCGCTCCCGCGACGCGCGGGGCGAGCGCGGCCGTGGCGACCACCACGTGCGCGGCGGAATCCTCCAGCAGCCAGGCCAGCCGCTCGGCGGGATAGGCGGGGTCGAGCGGGACGTATCCCCCGCCCGCCGCCAGGATCCCCAGGATGCCGACGACGGTCTCGGGCGAGCGCTCCACGCACAGCCCCACGTGCGTCTCCGGCCCCACGCCGCGCTGCCGCAGCCGCCACGCGAGCACATCCGACCGCGCCTGCAGCTCGGCATACGTCATCGTCTCGCCCTCGAACGTCAGCGCGGCCGCGTCGGGCGTGCGCGCCGCCTGCTCGCGGAAGCGGGCGTTCAGCGTCGTGGTGACGGCGGGCGATGGGGATGCGGGACGCGCGGTGGAAGCGACGTCCCGTGCGTCGTCCTCGGTGAGGATCGAGAGCGCGGAGAGGGGGATGCCGGGCGCGGCGCCGGCGGACTCGAGCAGGCGGACGAAGCGGCCGGCCAGGCGCTCGGCGGTGGCGGCGTCGAATAGGTCGGGGGCGTACTGCACGATGGCCCAGGTGCCGTCGGGCTCCTCGCCCAGCGCCAGCACCAGCGGGAGCGCGGAGAAGCTGAGCTGGTTGGGGATCCGCTCCGCCACCAGCCCCGCGAACGGCAGCGCCGCCGCCGGCTGCGGCGAGAACATCACCTGGAAGAGCGGGTTCTGCCCCGGCGCGCGGGCGGGGCGCACCGCCTCCACCACCTTCTCGAACGGCGCCTCGGCGTGCTCGAAGGCCCCCAGCGCCGCGTCGCGCGCCCGCGCCACCAGCGCGCGGAAACATGGATCGCCGGTGAGGTCCAGCCGGATGGGGAGCGAGTTGACGAAGAAGCCGACCACGCCCTCCGCCTCCTTGCGCGTGCGGCCCGCGTTGGGGACGCCGATCACCAGGTCGTCCGCGCCCGTCCAGCGGCCGAGCAGCGCGCCGAAGGCCGCCAGCAGCGCCATGAACAGCGTGCCGCCCTCCTCCCGCGCCACCGCGCGCGCCGCGTCCAGCGCGGCGTCGGGGATGCGCAGGCGGTGCATGGCGCGCGCGCCCGCCGCGGGGAGGCCGGGGCGGTCGGCCGGGAGCGGGAGGACGGCCGGAGCGCCCGCCAGTGCGCGGCGCCAGTACGCCAGCGGCTTCGCCAGCGCGGCGTCGGTCAGCCGCTCGCGCTGCCAGGCGGCGTGGTCGGCGTAGTCCGCGACAGGCGTCGGGAGCGGCGACGGCTCGCCGCGCGCGCAGGCGCCGTAGAGCGCCCCCAGCTCGCGGAAGAGCACGCCCATGCTCCACCCGTCGCTGACGATGTGGTGCATCGCCAGCAGCAGCACGTGCTCGCCCTCCGCCAGCCGCAGGAGGGTAACGCGCGTCAGCGGACCGTCGGCCAGCGCGAACGGCCGGCCGCCGAGCTCCGCCAGCCGCCGGTGCAGCGCCGCCTCGCGCTCCTCCTCCGCGACGTGCGACAGCTCCTCCGCCGGCAGCGGCAGCTCGCCGGCGGCGGCGATGCGCTGCACCGGCGCGCCGTCCACCTCGGGGAAGGTGGTGCGCAGCGCCGGGTGCCGGCGAACGCATTCCGCGAGCGCGGCTCGGAGCGCCTCCACGTCGAGCGCGCCGGCCAGGCGGACGGGGAGGACGACATTCCAGGCGCCGGTCTCCGGGTCGAGCTGCTCGGCGAGCCAGAGGCGCTCTTGGCCGAAGGAGAGGGGGAAGTCGCCGGCGCGGGGAGTGCGGGATGCAGACGCGCCCACCGGAGACGAGGCGCTCACCGGAGATGGGATGGGAGCGCCGGTCGCGGTGGCCCTCTCCCTGGCGCTGCGCGCCTGTCCCTCCCCCAAAACAGCCTGGGGGAGGGACGGGCTCGCTTCGCTCGTGACTCTAGGGGGCGAGACCGGCGCGGGGGGGCTGGGTACTGCGGCAGTGGGCGACATCGGCTGCGCGCGGCGCTGGTCGGCGTGAGGGAGGGGGAGATGGGTGACGCGGCGGTCGGGGTCGCGGACCACTTCGTCCAGCAGGCGCGCGTAGTCCTCGCCCATCGCGCGGACCGTGGGCTCGTCGAAGAGGTCGGCGCGGTACTGGACGCGCACCACCAGGCCCTCCTCCGTCTGGCGGAGGGAGAAGATGAGGTCGAAGCGCGACATCCCCGTCTCCAGCAGCTCCATCCGCATCCGCACGCAGGCCGCCTCCTGCTGCGGCCAGGGGGCGTTGTGCAGGATGAAGCAGCTCGAGCACACCGGCGCGTCGACGATCTCGTCCGGCGCGAGCTCGGCCACCAGCCGCTCGAAGGGAAGCTCGCCGTGCGCGGCGGCGTCGAGGGTGGCGGTGAGCACGCGCGGCAGCAGCGCGCGGAAGGTGGGGTCGTCGCCGAAGGCGGAGCGCAGCGGCAGGGTGTTGAGGAAGAAGCCGATCAGCCCCTGCGCCTCGCCGCGGTCGCGGTTGGCCGCGGCGCCGCCCACCACCACGTCCGTCTCCCCCGTCCAGCGCCCGGCGAGCACCTGGAAGGCGGCGAGGAGCACCGTGTACAGCGACACGCCCTCGCCGCGCGCCAGCCCCCAGAGCGCGTCCGCCGTCGCGCGGGGGACGGTGAACGAGAGCATCGTCGCGTGGAAGTCGGGGACCGCGGGGCGCGGCCGGTCCGCGGGGAAGCGCAGCGTCCGCGCCCCGGCCAGCGTGCCGCGCCACCACGCCAGCTCGGCTGCGAGGGCACCGCCGGAGAAGCGCTCCCGCTGGCGCGCCGCGTAGTCGGCGTACTGCATCTCCAACTCCGGCAGCGGCGAAGCCTCACCGCGCGCGAAGGCGCCGTAGAGCGCCGCCATCTCGCGAAAAAGCACGTAGGTGCTCCACCCGTCGCTCACCAGGTTGTGCAGCACCACGAGCAGCACGTGCTCGTCCTGGCCGAGGCGCAGCAGCGTGGCGCGGAAGAGCCGGCGGGAGTGCGTGGATACGTCGGGCGCGGCATCGAACCGGCGCGCGGCCTCGGCCAGCATCCAGGCGCGCGCCTCGTCCGCGCGGCAGGTGAAGTCCAGCACGGCGAGCGTGGGATGGGCGGCGGCGTGCACCACGGCCACCGGGCGTCGATCCAGGCTCGGCGCCCTCTCCGGCTCGCTCAGGCTCGCCACCTCGCCCATCCCGGGAGAGGTTGATACGTCTGACTTCGATGCTCTTCCCAACCCGGCAGCGTCAGGGCTGTCGTCGCACTGCGAGGTGCAGGGCGCGCCGAAGCCGCGTCCACCCCCCTCTCCCGGTACGGGAGAGGGATTGCGCTCTAAGGCGCAGGGAGAGGGCGCCGCGGCCGCGTCGTCCGCTTCGATAGACGTCCGCAGCGAGGCCTGGCGGCGGACGACCTCGGCGAGGGCGCGGCGGAGGACGGCCTCGTCCAGCGGGCCGGAGAGCGTGTAGGCCGCGGCCATGTTGAAGGTCGCCTCGGGCTGCACCCGGTCCAGCAGCCACAGCCGCTCCTGCCCGAACGAGAGCGCGTGCGTCTCCATCGCGACCGCCGCCGCCGGCGCGGCCGTGTCCAGCCGGGAGACGGCGGGGGGATGGAGGACGTCGCTCACCCGATCCTCCTTCCGCCCGCCACCGCCGCGGATGCGCCGATCGGCATCTCCGCCCCCGCGCCGTTTCCGTTGGCCCTGGCGGGCACGCCCCACTCGGCGGACGCGAGCGCATCATCCCCCGATCGCGCCGTTGACACCGCGTCGGCCGGCTCGGGGTCGGGGTCGATCCAGTGGCGGGTGCGCTCGAAGGGGTAGGTGGGGAGGGGGACGCGGCGGCGGCGCTCGCCCTGCCAGAGCGCGCCCAGCCGCACCGGCGCGCCCGCCGCCCAGAGCTCGCCGGCCGCGCGCCGCAGCCGCGCGACGTCGGGCCCCGCGCCCGGCTCGGCCAGGGTGGCGATCACCGTCCGGCCGGCGTAGGCGGGGTGGCGGCGGACGAGCCCCGCCAGCGTGGCGCCGGGGCCGACCTCCAGGAAGACGCGCTCGGGGACGCGGGCCAGCTCGGCCACCGCGTCGGCGAAGCGCACCGTCCGCGCGGGCTGCGAGGCCCAGTAGCCGGGGTCCGCTGCCTCCTCCGCCGTGATCCACCGCCCCGTAGTCGTCGAGACGAAGGGGATGGACGGCGTCCGCGGCTCCGCGCGCTCGACGGCGGCGCGCAGCGGCTGCACCACGGCCTCCATCATCGGCGAATGGAAGGCGTGCGGCGAGACGACGGGGCGCGCGGCGATCCCCTCGCGCAGCAGCGACTCGCGCAGCTCCGCGACCTCGCGCTCGGGCCCGCCGGCCACGCATCCGCCCGGCGTCACCGCGCAGAGGCCCACGCCGGCGCGCAGGAACGGCCGCACCTCGTCCTCCGCCGCGGTGACGGCGAGGAGGGCGCCGCCGGCCACGCCCTGCACCAGCCGCGCGCGCTCGGCCACTACCGCCAGCGCCTGGTCGAGCGTGAAGACGCCGGCGAGCGCGGCGACCACCATCTCCCCCGCGCCCTGACCGGCCATCGCCTCGGGCTGCACGCCCAGCGACGCCCACAGCCGCGCGAGCGCCCAGCTCAGCGCGAACGCCGCCGGCTGCGCGAGCCGCGTCTCCCGCAGCCGCGCCGCCGCCGCGTCCGCGGCGCCGAGCGGGGGATACAGCAGCTCGCGCAGGTCCAGCCCCAGGTGCGGGCGCAGGATCTCGGCGCAGCGGTCCACCTCCGCACGGAAGGCGGGCTCGCCGTCGTACAGACCGCGTGTCGCGCCGGGTGTCGGCGCGCCCTGGCCGGGGAAGAGGAAGACGACGGGCGCGGCGCCATCCGCGGTCCCGTCCAGCATCCGTCCCGGCGCGCGCCGCGCCAGCAGGCCGGCGAGGTCCTCCTCCTCGTGCACCACCAGCGCGCGGCGGTGCGCGAACGCCTGCCGCCCCTCCGCCAGCGTGAACGCCACGTCCGCCAGCGCGTCCCCGGGTGACGCGCGGAGGTGCGCCGCCAGCCGGTCCGTCGCCGCCTCCAGCGCGGACGGCGTGCGGGCGGAGAGCACCACGAGCTGCCAGGGCGCCGAGGGGGAGGAGGGCTCGGGCTCCGGCGCCTCCTCCAGCACCACGTGCGCGTTCGTCCCGCCGAGGCCGAAGGCGGAGACGCCGGCGCGGCGGGGGGCGCCCTCGTCCGCCGTCCACTCGCGCAGCTCGGTGTTGACGAAGAACGGCGTCCGCGCGAAGCCGATCTCCGGGTTGGGGCGCTCGAAGTTCAGGCTCGGCGGGATCTCGCGGTGCTCGAGCGCGAGGATGGTCTTGATCAGCCCCGCCGCGCCCGCGGCCGCGTCCAGGTGGCCCACGTTGGTCTTCACCGACCCCAGCGCGACCGAGCGCGCCGGCCCCGCCCCGAAGACCTCGGAGAGGGCGGCGACCTCGATGGGGTCGCCCAGCTCGGTGCCGCTGCCGTGCGCCTCTACGCAGCCGATGGTGCGCGCCTCCACCCCGGCCACGGCGAGCGCGCCGCGGATCGCCCGGGTCTGCCCGTTTATGCCGGGGGCGGTGAAGCCGATCTTCCGCGCGCCGTCGTTGGTGAGGGCGGAGCCCAGCACCAGCGCGCGGACGGTGTCGCCGTCCGCCTCGGCGTCGTTCAGCCGGCGCAGCACGACGACGCCCGCGCCGCTCCCGCCCACGGTGCCGCGCGCCGCCGCGTCGAAGGCGCGGCAGCGGCCGTCGGGGGAGAGGATGGAGCCC
>DASYJZ010000728.1:0-10704 GCA_035995965.1 Longimicrobium sp.
CTGGCGCGGCTGACGGCGCTGGGGAAGGAGGGCGGCGAGATCTGGCGCCGCTTCGACCGCGAGGTGCGGCGCCACGAATTCCACCCCTTCGTGCCGGCGGACTACGCGCGGATGCTCGAGCTCCTGCTGGAGCTGCGCGCACCCGGGCTCCGCTTCCTGGAGTGGGGCTCCGCCACGGGGGTGATCACCATCATGGCCGACCTGCTGGGCTTCGAGGCGTGCGGCATCGAGCTCGACCCGGAGCTGGTGGAGATCGCGCGCGGGCTCGCCGGGCGCTTCGGCTCGGGCGCGCGCTTCGCCGCCGGGAGCTTCATCCCCGCCGGTTACGAGTGGAAGCCCCGGACGGGGGACGCGCGCACGGGCACCATCGGCACCGGCGTGTCGGGCTACGCCGAGCTGGGGCGTGCGCTGGACGAGTTCGACCTGGTCTACGCCTACCCGTGGGACGGCGAGGACCCGATGATGCACGACCTGCTGCGCGCCCGCGGCCGCCCCGGCGCGCGGCTGATCCTGGCCGGCGGCGCCGAGGTGGTGCGCGTCTTCCGCGGGGCCACGCGGGAGCTTTAGCCTCCCCGGTCCATCCCGTCGACCCGACCGCAGGAGAATGGAGTGCCCGGTCCCCACGACAGCACGCAGGAGCGCATCGCGGCCGAGCTGGAGGCGATCGCCGCGAGCATCGGCGAGGGCGCCGCGGCGGACGTCGTCGAGCGGCGCATGCGCTTGGTGCACGACGCGGTGCTGAGGCTCGGCGACGCCGCCAACCAGGGGCGCGCGCTCTCCATCGCCCTGCTGGTCGCCGCCCTGCGCGCGGGGGCGCCGCCACATCCCGGGATGGCGCAGAAGCTCCGCGACGTGGCCACGGACCTCCGCGAGACCTCCGCGCGCGATCCGTCCTGATCCATCGTCGGCCGTGTCTTCCATGAACGCCGGGCTGCCCGGCCTGCCGCGGTCCATCCCCGAACCCCTCGACGAAGGCTGACGCCTTGAACCGTACACGGAGCATCCTCGGCATCGTCGCGGGCGTGTTGATGATCGCGAGCGCCGCCGCGCACTCCCTGCTCGGGTGGCCGCAGCTCAGGGCCCAGCTCGCGCAGTCTCGCGTCCCCGACGACCTGGCGCAGGGGCTCGCGGTCGGCTGGCACTTCGGCGCGGCGGCGATGGCGACCTTCGCCTGCATCGTGCTGTGGGTGTTCATCCGCCGCCTGCGGGGCGAGCCCGCACCGCTGGTCCCGCCGGCGATCATCGCCGCCGCGTACCTCACGTTCGGCACCGGCGCGCTGGCGGTGACGGGGGATCCGTTCTTCCTCGTCTTCATCGTCCCCGGCCTGCTGCTCGCGGCGGCGTCGTTCCGCCAGTCGGCGATCTGACGATGGCGGATGCGAGCGAACCGCGCGGCGCCGAACGGATGCTACCGCTGCGCATCACCGTCCTGCACCCGCCGGCCGGGGTGACGCTCGCGGTGCAGCGCGGCAAGAGCGACCTCCTGCCGCCGGCCAGCATCTCGACGGACGCGGTGGTGTTCGAGCTGAGCGTCCGCGTCGCCCCACGCGGCGAGGGTGGCGAGCCGAACCTGCTCGGCCCGTTTGCCCACGGGCCGCCGGCGGACCGCTTCCTCTACGTCAACTCGGGAACGTCGGCGGGACAGCCGGACTCGTGCTGGACGCGCAGGGCGAAGCTCAAGACCGCCGGCATCGGCTGGGCGCTGATCGAGGAGGTTCTCGGGACTCCCGGCGCCGTGCTCGAGGCGCGCATCAGGGGCGCGGGGAGGGATGGGGGGCCGTGCTGCGCCACGGTCCCGCTGCTGGACGGCGGCTGGCACGTGGCGCGCGCCGGATGACCCGCGTTCGAGCCGGCCCTGAAAGATCGCCTCACACGGGGTCAACGGAGTCAACGGTGAACATCGACTCCGTTGACCCCGTTGACCCCGTGTGAGACCCATCTGTTTGGCTTGCGTTTCAACGACAGTCGAGGACGATGGACGGGATCATCGATGCGGTGAGCCGCAGCGACGGGCACACCTTCGGGAAGACGAACCGCGACGCCATCCGCCTCCTCGCGGGCCTCGGCGTCGAAGGTGACGCGCACCTGGGGGTCACGGTGAAGCACCGCTCGCGCGTGGCCCGCGACCCGACGCAGCCCAACCTCCGCCAGGTGCACCTGATCCACGCCGAGCTGCACGACGAGCTCGGCGCCGGCGGGTTCGTGGTGCGGGCGGGAGAGATGGGCGAGAACGTCACCACGCGCGGCATCGACCTGCTCGCGCTGCCGGTGGGGACGCGCCTGCACCTGGGCGACGCCGCGGTGGTGGAGGTCACCGGGCTGCGCAACCCGTGCGCACAGCTCGACCGCTTCCAGCCGGGGCTCATGGCCGCGGTGCTGGGCCGCGACGAGCACGGCGCCCTCGTCCGCAAGGCCGGGGTGATGGGGACCGTGCTGGCCGGCGGCGACGTGCGGCCCGGCGACCCGGTGCGCGTAGAGCTTCCTCCGGAGCCGCACCGCGCGCTCGAGCCGGTCTGAACCTCACGCTCCCTCCCGTCCACGCACGTCGAACCCTTCCCCGGCATCCCCGCACGGCTCTGGCGCATCCCCGCGGAAGCGATGATGATTCGGGTGTGGCCCATCCCCCACCCGTGTTCCCCGGAGAATCGATGCGCACGCTCCCCGCCCTGGTCCTCGGCTGCACCCTGCTCCTCCCGGCCCGCGCCGCGGCCCAGGACGCCGCGCCCACGCCGCCGCCCACCGCCGGCCAGATCTCCGCCGCGCGGGAGCTGCTGGAGGTGATGCACCTGGCGGAGGTGTCGGCGGTGGCGGTGAAGGTGGCGCTCGACGAGCAGATCCGCGCCAACCCGCAGCTCGAGCCCTTCCGCGCCGCCATGATCGCGTGGGGCACGGAGATCTTCGCCAGCGAGGAGGCGAAGACCGCGTACGCCACGCTCTACGCCGGCGCCTTCTCCGAGGCCGACCTCCGGCAGCTCGTCGCCTTCTACCGCTCTCCGCTGGGCCAGCGGCTGGCGAACAGCCAGGTCACCCTGGCGGCCCGCGGCGCCGAGATCGGCCGGGCGCTGGCGACGTCGCACCAGGCGGACCTGATGGCGCGGCTGCAGCGCATCGCCCCCCAGCCCTGAGGCGCGCCGGCCATGCGTATCCGGCCGCCCTTGTGCGCGGGGTGGCGGAGGCCGCATTCTGCCGGTTTCGCAAAAAGCCGTTCACCCGCGCCGCCCCGGAACGCATGGCCGAGCCGCAGCCGACCGCGAGGGACTACCTGGAGCAGGCCCGCGAGCTGGTGTGGGAGGCCATTCAAAAGCTGGAGGAGGCGCAGCGGGTGCTGTTCCACGCGGGCGACCGCTACGTGGGCCAGGTCTGGGGCGACGGCGTGCGGGCCGTGATCGAGATCACCGAGCGCATGGCCGACCTCGCCGGCGACGTGACGGCGACGCACATCGAGATCGGCCGGCTGGACAAGCGCGACGCCAGGCGCGGGCCGGAAGCGCCGAAATAAAGCGCTCCACATGATGCGCAAGCCAGGCATCATGCGTGCTCGGGAACGCCGAAGCATGATACAAAACGGCGAACAGAATCTCACGCAGAGCCGCGGAGCCGCAGAGAGCGGGGCATGCCCCTCCGCGTCTCCGCTGCGCTGCGTGAATCATTGTCGTTGGGTGACGGATCAAAACGAACGAACGGGGGAGATTCCATGCGGGTGATCGTGATCGGTGCGACGGGGACGATCGGACGGGCGGCGGCGGACGCACTCGCGGCGCGGCACGAGGTCGTTCGAGTCGGACATAGTGGCGGCGAGTTCAGGGCCGACCTGGAATCGGCCGCCTCGCTGGAGGCGCTGTTCCGCGAGGTGGCGCCGTTCGACGCGGTGGTGTGCTGCGCCGGCAACGCGACCTTCAAGCCGCTCGCCGAGCTCACCGAGGAGGGGTTCAACCTCGGCTTGAGGAGCAAGCTCATGGGCCAGGTGAACGTCGTCCGGCTGGGGCTGGCGCACGTGGCGGACGGCGGCTCGTTCACGCTCACCAGCGGCGTGCTGGCACACGAGCCGATGCCCGGGGGCGCCGCCATCAGCCCCGTCAACGCCGCCGTGGAGGCGTTCGCGAAGGCGGCGGCGCTGGAGCTTCCGCGCGGCGTGCGGGTGAACGTGGTGAGCCCGCCCTGGGTGAGCGAGACGCTGGAGATGATGGGGATGGACCCGTCCGGCGGCGTACCGGCGCAGAAGCTGGCCGCCGCCTACGTGCGCTGCGTCGAGGGGACGGCGAACGGCGAGACGGTGGACGGAAGGACCTTCGCATGAGCGCCGACGCGAACGACGCCGCGCTCCGCGAGCACCTGCGGAAGCTGCTGGCCTGGGGCGATGCGCACGTCGACTACGACCACGCAGTGGCGGGGCTCGCGCCCGGGCTGCGCGGCGTCCGCCCCGACGGGCTGCCGTACTCGCCCTGGGAGCTGCTGGAGCACCTGCGCATCACCCAGCACGACATCCTCGACTTCTCCCGCAACCCGCAGTACGCGGAGCTGAGCTGGCCGGAGGACTACTGGCCCGCCTCCGCCGCGCCGCCGGACGCGGAGGCGTGGGACCGCAGCGTCGCCGCCTTCCACACCGACCGCGAGGCGCTGCAGGCGCTCGCCGGCGACCCCGGAATCGATCTCTTCGCCCGCATCCCCCACGGGCAGGGGCAGACGTACCTGCGCGAGATCCTGCTGGCCGCCGACCACACCGCCTATCACGTGGGCCAGCTCCTCACCGTGCGGCGACTGCTCGGCGCCTGGGACTGAACCAGCGAAACAGCACGATCTCAAACCGATTTTCCAGAATAGCTATCATCCGCTCGAACCCCTTGAGACGTCATCCCGAGCGGTGCCGCTGCGCCTGACCAGACGCCGCACCGATGCTTGACGGCACCCGAGGGATCTAGACTTTCCGGTGCGACGGCATCGGCTTCATCGCGACGACAGGATTTAGATCCCTCGGCGCCGCCAGGATTCAGCGTTGGTTCGGGTACGGGACGGCGGCGCCTTCGGGATGACGTCCCGTTGCACAATCGATGTCCAGTATCCCGCAGAGACGCGGAGGCGCGGGGGAGAAACTTCTCTGCGCGCCTCTGCGTGAGACCGTTTCTGCCGCCGTTCACGCGGGAAGAAAATCGTCCACGTAGTCGATCAGCTCCTTGGAAACCACGTCTGCCGCCCGCGACGAATCGATCGTCTCGACCCTGCCGACCTGGGGGATCTGCATCTCGATGTAGCGCAGGTAGGCGTAGCGGATGGCTCCCTGCTCGTCCTGGGTCTCGAACATGTCCTTCTTCCATCGCGAGGCGCGCATCCGCTCCTCTGCGGCGGAAGGGGGGACGTCGAGAAAGAGCGTGAGGTCGGGGGTGACGGCGGGACGGTTGATCTCCAGCAGCCAATCG
Organism: Longimicrobium sp.; assembly: GCA_035995965.1. Lineage (GTDB taxonomy): Bacteria > Gemmatimonadota > Gemmatimonadetes > Longimicrobiales > Longimicrobiaceae > Longimicrobium. The sequence continues at coordinate 5,415 of DASYJZ010000728.1, forward strand.
ACGTCGCAGCTCTGCCCCTGGTAGGCCAGCGTCGAAAGCAGGTAACGGTCGCAGACCACGATCCGCCCGGCGTCGAGGTTGGGCTTCACCTGCGTGGCCACGTGGTCCGCGCGGTCCGCGGCGAAGAGGAGCGCCAGGGCGGTACGGTCGAAGTCCGCGCTCGCCGGCTGCGCCGCGTCGGCGGGGTCGTGCAGCGCGAACCGGCCGCCGGCCAGCCGCCCCTGCAGCGCCAGGCGAATCAGCATCCCCACGGGGCCGTCGCTCGGCTCGTGGGTGAAGAACGCCTTCCGCCCGGTGCGCTGGAAGTGGTCGCGGAGCGCGTTGAGCTGCGTGGTCGTCCCCGCCCCGTCGATCCCCTCCAGGACGATGAAGGGGCCGCGGACGCGCGGGGCTTCGGAGTCGGGCGTATCGGCCATCGAGCCGGTTGATTTCGTGAGAGAGCGGGTCAGGTCTCGGGCTCGGCCGAATCTACCCGCGCGCGGTCTCACCCGCCACGCCGCAGCCGTGCCCGCGCGCCGCGGAGGATCGCGCGCGCCCAGCGGCCGGGGCGCACGCCGTCCCGCAACGCGCGGGCGAACATCCCCGCGGCCCTGGCGTAGGCGCCGCGCGCGAGCTGTTCCGCACCGGCGTCGGCCAGGTGAAGGGCACGGCCGCGCCGTACGAGGCGGGCGATGTCGGCGGGCGGATTCGTCTCCAGGAGCGCGTCGAAGGTCCCCACGACGGTGGTGAACAGATCCTGAGCCTGCGCCGTAGTCCGGCCGCCGTGGTCACGGACGCGCGCCAGCGTCTGGTCGATCGCCAGCACGTCGGCACGCATCGCGAGGCGCAGGTGCAGCTCCCAGTCCTGCCGCCGCTGGACGCGCGGGTCCTCGCTGAAGCCGCCCACCTCGTCGAAGAGCGCCCGGTCCACCAGCAGCGTGCCGATGAACACGTCGGCGCGGTCGGCCGCCAGGTCGCGCGCGATGGCGCCGGAGAGGGCGATGAACTCCCCCGCGCGGCGCGGCGCCAGGTGTCCCTCCGTGTCCATCACCTCGTAGCGCCCATAGCACCACCGCACGCTGGCGGCGCGCATCGCGGCGACCTGCGTCTCCAGCTTGCCCGGCAGCCACGCGTCGTCGGAGTCGAGGAAGGCGACCAGCGCGCCTGAGCCGACGCACACGCCCTCGTTCCGCAGGCGGCCGACGTGGGCCCAGCGGGGAACCTCGACCACGCGGATGCGCGGGTCGCAGAGCGACCTCACCCACTCCGCGGTGCCGTCGGTCGAGCCGTCGTCCACCACCACCAGCTCCCAGGCGGGATGCGTCTGTGCCACCACCGAGGCCACCGCGTGGCGCAGCAGCGGCAGGCGGTTCCAGGTGGGGATGACGACGGTGACGAGGGGAGGATCGGCGGTGGCGCTCACGGGATGCTTCCGGGGACGGGAGGCGGTGCCGTCGCAAGATGCGCGTCTGCCCGCCGCGGCGATACGGTCCCGGCGCCGGATGGTCCGCCGCTTGCTCTTCCCCTCACCCGCTCGCAGCCGTCGCACCGACACCACCCGAAGGACCACCCAGCTTGAGCGTGACCGAAGCCGGGCGGGCGGAGCTCCTCTCCGTCCTCCGTTCCGAGTTCAACCTCGACGAGTTCCGCCCCGGGCAGGAGGAGGTGATCCGCTCCGTCCTGGACGGGCGCGACGCGCTCGTCATCATGCCCACCGGCGCGGGGAAGAGCCTGATCTACCAGCTCCCCGCGCTGCTCCTCCCCGGCCTCACCGTGGTCGTGTCGCCCCTCATCGCGCTGATGAAGGACCAGACCGACAAGCTCGACGAGATCGGGGTCGACGCGTGGACCATCAACTCCTCGCTCACCGCTGCGAAGAAGCGCGAGGCAGAGGCGCGTGTCTCGGGCGAGGGGAAGATCCTCTACGTCACCCCAGAGCGCTTCCGCGACCGCGACTTCTTCGAGCTGCTGCTGGAGCGGCACGTGAGCCTGTTCGTGGTGGACGAGGCGCACTGCGTGAGCCAGTGGGGACACGACTTCCGGCCGGACTACATGATGCTCGGCGCCATCGCCGAGCGGCTGGGGCGCCCGCCGGTGATGGGGCTCACCGCCACCGCCAGCCCCGAGGTGCGCGACGACGTCATCCGCCAGCTCCGCATGCGCGACCCGCTGGTGCACGTGGCGGAGCTGGTGCGCCCCAACCTCTTCATCGAGGTCGTGCCCACCGTCAACGAGAGCGACAAGGACGCGGCGCTCGACCGCTACCTGCGCACCTCGCCGGGAACGGGGATCGTCTACGTGGCCACCATCAAGGAGGCGGAGCGGCTGCACGAGGAGTTCGGGAAGCGCTACCCGCTGGCGCTCTACCACGGCAAGCTGGGCTCGGCCGAGCGGCACGAGGCGCAGGACCGCTTCATGGCGGGCGAGGTGAAGGCGGTGGTCGCCACCAACGCCTTCGGGCTGGGGATCGACAAGCCCGACATCCGCTTCGTGATCCACTACCACTTCCCCGGCTCGCTCGAGGCCTACTACCAGGAGGCGGGGCGCGCCGGCCGCGACGGCCTCCCCGCGCGCTGCACCGTCTTCTACCGCGTGGAAGACAGCGCGGTACAGGGCTACTTCCTGGGCGGAAAGTACCCCGACCTCGAAGAGGCCATCGCCGTGGCCCGCATCGTCAACGGCATGCCGGCGGACGAGAAGCGCGCGCTGGACCAGATCGCCGAGATGGCCGACGTGCCGCGGCGGAAGACGCGCATCGTGCTCACGCTGCTCAAGCGGCACGCGATGGTGCGCGAGCACCGCGGCGGCGTGTGGGAGCGCCTGGTGCCCGACGTGACCGCGGCCGACCTCAGCCGCGAGCTGACGGACTACGAGGAGCGGCGCAAGCGCGACCGCCACAAGCTGGAGGAGATGGTGCGCTACTGCCGCACCGCGCGCTGCCGGACGAAGATGATCCTGGAGTACTTCGGCGAGGTGCGCGCCGAGGACTTCCGCTGCGGCCACTGCGACAACGACGCGGCCGCGCCGTCCGCGAAGTCGTCCGCCCGATCCGCGCAGTTCGTGGAGCCCGCCGCGCGCCGCGAGGCCCTGGTCAACCGCATCGTGGCGCCGCCCGAGCCGGACCACGCGCCCGCCGCCTTCGGCGTGGGCGACGAGGTGGCGCACGGCACCTTCGGCGAGGGGATGGTGATGGCCCTGGACGGCGACCGCGCCGAGGTCGACTTCGCCGGCCACGGCACGCGGACGATTAGCATCGAGTTCCTCCGCGCGGTCGGCTGACAGACGCCCAGCGCCAGCGCGGCGTCCCGTAACTTCAACGTTGTGAAAACGCAATGGCTCTCATTGATCCTCCTGCAGGTACCCGTGTAGGGATTTGGACGCGTACCGCCGCGTACGGCGAAGATCCGAGCGGCGTCGCACAGGAAAAATCGGTTCGCATCTCGTTATCTGGGATGGATTGGGAGATGGTGGAAGTCTATCGGCTAGAATGTGTCAGTGATGACGACCTAATGGACCACCCCGAGAATCAGCGTATGTTAGCTGATGTTCGGTCCGGACACATTCAGTTACTTGCCTGCTACAGTATCGACCAGATGACTAATCACAATCGGGATCTGTTTGCTCTTGTGACGGAAATTTCCCAAGCCGGTATTCGGCTGATGACGCTAGATGGATACTTTTCAATCATAGACCCCGGATGATAGAGCCGATTGTGGTCGCGAGAGTGCCAATCCGCAAGGTGATTGGTTGATGCCATGCCCACAGCCTACGTCGCCCGCGACCCGTGGAACTCCGCCCGGCCGGGCGTGCTGGTGATCGCCTGCTCCGACGGGCGAATCCAGGAGCCGGTGGACGAGTTCCTTGCCACCGTGGGCGTCACCCACTACGACCGGCTGTACGTCCCCGGCGGCCCGGGCGCGCTGACGGCGAGCGGCGTGGCCTTCATGCGCGCGGACCAGTTCCGCCGCGAGTGCGGCTTCCTCATCCAGGCGCACGGCGTCGCGGACGTGTACCTGATCTTCCACGGCCCCGCCGCAGACGGCCCGCCCGAGGCGACCTGCGCGGACTACCGCCAGAAGCTGCCCAACCACACGCCCGACCAGATCCGCGCCCAGCAGCAGCGCGACGCCGACGAGATCCTGCGCGGCGGGTTCGGCTGGAACGTGAGCCCGCGCATCCACCCCTTCCGCTGCGAGGTCACCGGCGAGGGCGCCGTGCAGTTCGTCTCCCTCGCCAGCGAGCGAGCGCCCTTCATGCCCCCGCCGCCGCTCGCGATCTGACCCCTCGACCCATCCGCCACCGGACGCCCACCCATGTTCATCGGCCACGCCGCCGCGGCGCTCCTCGGCAAGCGCGCCGCGCCCCGCACCTCGCTCGGCGTGCTGCTCGGCGCCGCGACCTTCCTCGACCTGCTCTGGCCCGTCTTCCTGCTGCTGGGGTGGGAGCGCGTCCGCATCGCGCCTGGGAACACCGCCTTCACCCCGCTCGACTTCGTCTCCTATCCGATCTCGCACAGCCTGCTGGCGGCGATCGGGTGGTCCGTCGCCGCCGGCGTGCTCTACTACGCGGTTACGCGCTATCGCTTCGGCGCGTGGACGGTCGGGGTCCTGGTGCTGAGCCACTGGGTGCTGGACTGGGTCACCCATCGCCCCGACCTCCCGCTCTGGCCGGGCGGACCGAGGATGGGGCTGGGGATGTGGCACTCGGTGCCGCTCACGGTGGCAGTGGAGCTGCTGCTCTTCGTGGTGGGGCTCGCGGCCTACCTGGGGACCACCCGCCCCCGCGACGCCGTCGGCCGCTGGGCGTTCTGGGGATTGATCGCGTTCTACCTGCTCGTGTACGCCGGCAACCTGCTCGGGCCCCCGCCCCCGAACGAGCGCGCGCTGGCCTGGGTCGCGCTGCTCTCCTGGCTCTTCCCGCTCTGGGCCTGGTGGGCCGACGCGCACCGCGAGGTCACCCCGCAGATCCCGGAAACCGCGTACGGCTCCGTCAGCAGCTGAACAGAAAATCTCACGCAGAGCCGCGGAGCCGCAGAGAAAATGCTGTTCTCTGCGCCTCTGCGGCTCTGCGTGGGATGCCGTTGGGTCAGTATGCGGAAACACCGAGCTCCAGCAGCGCGTCGCCGACGGTGTGCACGGAGCCGGTGACGAGCACGGTGCCGTGCGGCGCCATCGTCTCCGCGCGCTGCAGGGCGGCGGAGAAGTCGGGGATGATGCGGAGCGGCACGCCACTGAAGACGCCCGCCTGCTCCGCCGCGCTCGCCGGCTCCCACCGCCGCGACGGCGGGGACGATGGCGCCACCGTCAGCACC
>DASYJZ010000729.1:0-6882 GCA_035995965.1 Longimicrobium sp.
GTCTATGTAAATAGGCGATTCCTAAGGGTGGTTACCGCCGATCATCTACAGCGATGGTAACGACACGCTGACTACCCTTTCGCTCAGGTGCACTATCGGCAAAGACAGACCATGAAAGACTCAACTCGGATCGGTGGGTAACCGCCTCCGGATCGAGGATAATCTGGTCTACTCGTCGAGCGGTCCCAGGATGGATCGGCGAATACCAAGATGGTCCATAGATTGGGGTCGGACCGAGTGGATTCTTATCAGTACCTACAACGTCTCTCGTCGTGTTGTCGATTGTGAATTTCCCTACAGCTACTCCGTCGATCTCATCTTGATCATCCCGATGGGGCAGGTCCGCTTCACGTATTAATTCTAACGGGACGTAGATGAATCCCGAAACATATCTTGCCAGCCGAGTCCCGGCGTTATGAACAGCGATCAGCAATCGGCAAGATTCATATCGCGCGGTGCGATTTCTATATGATGGTCCCAGTGGATTCGACCGCACCTCTACGGTTTCCAAGACGATCCGAAACCCCACTTCCAGCAAAGGATGCTCGCTCCGACTGTTGATATCACGGATCTCATGGTCATGGAGGGGAACTGACTCGAAATTGTAGCGGCGGTAGTAACGGAAGTCTGCTGCTTGGTGAGCAGTGGTAGCTTGCGGGACGTCAACCACATAAGCGACATCCAATTCGCCCGAGTCGAGTCGTACCGGCGTAATGACGATGTTGGTGATGCGGGGGCGAATGCCGGCAATCACTTGCTCAAGCCATTCTTTGGTGAACTCTCGACCGTTAACTGGATCTAGACGCTCCGGAAGATGCCGCCTGTTTGGATCGTCATATTCCTTGATGCCGTAAATGATCCGCCCCCCGGCCGAGTTGGCGAAAGCAGAAACGTCCTTTGTGATCTCGCGCTTCTTCCCGTCGGTTTTGCCAAGGGAGTCGGCGGCTTTGTAATCAAGGGTGAGGGACTCCTCAACGGAGTCTGAAATGAGGTGTTCCAGATCGGCCTGAGTCACTCTGTGCTCGCTTTGGGCGATTCGTCCAGTGAACTCGCCAGCCTCTCAAGTTCATCGGCATACGTCTGCAAGGCCCTCGCATACTCCACTGCCACCTGCGCTAGGATGGGTTGCCATCCAGGTGGCGGTTTCCGTGCGTTCGTGCCTTCCATGCGTGCACGGACAATCGTGTGCGTGTCCCGGTCAAGCGCCTCGGCGATTCTCCCGAGACTCATCGCAGGGGCGGAGGTGAGTACGTCCGTGGCAGTCTTGAAGTCCATGCTCACTTGGGATCTGGTACCATACCAATTGACACGCGTTTGGTATGGTACTAACTTACATACCAGCAGGGATTGAGGAAAGGGCTGGCCGCTCTCCGGTCAAGAAGCGACGACCAGCCCCCACACAGACGACCCGAAGGCCGCCCGCTCACCAAAGCTGCCCTGCTGGACGGCGCGGGTCAAGAGGATCGGAGCGCACGATGTCTGACGACCCGAAGGACCCCGCGCCCGCCGCAGCGAAGCCGGCCTTCACCATCATCAAGCAGAAGCACAGCCGCTGGTGGGAGGTGCGCGACCCGCAGGACGAGCTGGTGTGCCTCACCGTGTACCGGAAGGGCGCCCGAGAGGTGGTGCGACGGCTCGCCGCCTGAAATGGACCAGCGATCCAAAACACGGCAGCCGCGGGAGGGATCACCTGCGGCTGTCCAGATATTTGTCTAGCGTACTCACCGCTTTACGCGCCATTCGACGAAGAGACGCGGTGCGAACTGCAGGAGCAGGGCTGGAACCGATGCGGCTGCACAGCACTTGCTTCGGGAATGACACGGTTCTTGAGCTTCAGTTGCGCGCCCGTCCAAGCGCTCACAAGACCTGTTGAATCCATTACTTCATGAAGGCGTGGGTACTTCAGGGCGAACCGCATGTCAACTGCAAGCCCGCGATAGAATGCCCGTCTAAAGCACGATACAGTGCCCGAAAGTTGCCGCTATTCTACGCAGGCAACTTCCGATAGTCGATATCATCAGGTACACGCCGCACCAACTGGCGTTCTTTCAGCACCTCCAGAAATGCGCGTTTGTCCTCAGCGGACACTTCCCACCTGCCAACAGCAGGTATCCGACCGTTGGCTGCTAGCCATGATAGAAATGGCTCGCAACGAAGATAAAGCTCGCCACTGGTAGCTTCTACGTATCCTATTTCGTCGGGCAAGGACTCGGATAGCGAAGCCGAGACGGAACGGTCCGTGCCGCCCTCTGCTACTTCCTTGAGGTAGGTCGTGACGACAACATCGGCCTTGAGCAGGTTGAGGCCCTTCTGTTGAAGTAGCGATGCGATCGACAGCGCGTTGAGATATTCCCCAGCGCAACTCTCCGGTACCTTAGGGGGATAGTAAATGGCGAAGCAGTAAGGACAAACGCGATTTGGACAGTCGCCCAGACGCTTACATTTTTCGCAGCGTTTGGTTTGAGCGCGTCTGGTCTTGGCGTTTTTGTGCGCTGCGTATCCGGCCGCAGCTACCGTTGTGGCTACCAAAGCAGCGGCAATGCCGAGCGGCGGAACGGCTAACCCCGCCGTGGTCAATAGCGGAATTAGGGCTGCTCCACCAATAGCGCCAGCTGCACCACCCTCAATAAATGGCCGAGCTTTATCGGCTGGCTCGCATGCTGAATCTACTGCGTTCGCGATTAGCGCCGCAGCGAGGCCCAGACCGAGACCCATGACTTCATCGCCGGTACCGGCACGTGCCATGTGGACGACTTCGGGTAGCACCAGGTATGACGCCCCGCCGGTCACTGCGCCCCACAATGCCGGGCGAGTTCTATTGACGGCCGTGGCTGTGTCGGTGGTAGGCATCGTCGGGCCAATGCTGCTCATCAGCGGCGACTTCATATAGCGCTCTCCTAATCCCATAAGAGGATCGGTTATCGTGCGACGATTAGGGCTTACACAACTTCAATCGGCGTAGATCCATTTATATTCTGACGCCTCACGACACAGAAAGTCCTTGCCCTCCGGGAGGCTGGAGCAAAGCTGGAATCATCGCGATTCCAGATAACTACATCCACGCCGGGTTCCCACCTGCTCCTAGCGTCGAATCTCCACCTCCTGGAGGTTGTCGAACCGCTCCAGGATGAACAGCAGGGCGTGGGGCCGACACCTGCGTGGAAAGGCGTGCGTGGCACCATCTCCGTGAGGCGGATGGCCGGCCCGCTGCCGCCTTACTCCAGCTCGCGCATCAACTCGTCGAGCGCGGCGGCGCCGGGGCAGAGCTGCTCGTAAGGGTAGTCGTACAGCGGCGCCTGGACGGTCTGGTTGAGGGCGTGCATGTCGGCGGCGTCCTCTTCCACGTAGAGGAGGCCGGTGACCACTTCCCCACCCTCCTGCAGGCGCTTCACCGTGGCGTAGGCGGCGTCGCGGTCGGTGGGGTCGTAGTCCGCGTCGAGCTTGCGGAAGCGCACCACGCTCCCGTCGTGCATCCGCACCTCGCGCAGGCCGCCTTCGACGTACTCCGCCTGGATCTCGGCGCGGAGGGGCACGAAGTCGACCGGCGCCACCTCGTGGTAGCGCTCGCGGGTGCTGGCGTAGCTCTTGGTGGACCCCTCGTGGTCGTTGAAGGTCACGCAGGGCGAGATCACGTCCACGAAGGCGAAGCCGCGGTGCCGGAGCGCCGCCTCCAGGATCGGCACCAGCTGCTCCTTGTCGCCCGAGAAGGAGCGGGCGACGAACGAGGCGCCGAGCGTGAGCGCCAGCAGCACCGGGTCGATCGGCTTCTGCCGGTTGGCCTCGCCGCGCTTGGCCTTCGACCCCAGGTCGGCCGAGGCGGAGAACTGGCCCTTGGTGAGGCCGTACACGCCGTTGTTCTCCAGCACGTACAGCATGTCCACGTTGCGCCGGATGGCGTGGCTGAGCTGCCCCAGGCCGATGGAGAGCGAGTCGCCGTCGCCGCTCACGCCGACCACCGTGAGCGAGCGGTTGGCCGCCGAGACGCCGGTGGCGATGGCCGGCATGCGGCCGTGCACCCCGTTGAAGCCGTGCGCGTCCTTCAGGAAGTACGCGGTGGTCTTCGACGAGCAGCCGATGCCGCTCAGCTTGGCCACGCGGTGCGGCTCCACCTCCAGCTCGAAGAAGGCCTGCACCAGCGCCGCCGTCACCGAGTCGTGCCCACAGCCGGCGCAGAGGGTGCTCATCGCCCCCTCGTAGTCGCGACGCGTGAGCCCCGCGGAGTTCTTCGCCAGCGCGGGGTGGCGGACGGGCGGCTTGGCGATGGAGGTCATACGGCCACCTCCGCGAGCTGCGCGGTGACGCCATCGACCACGCGCCGCGCGCTCAGCGGCGTGCCGCCGTAGTCGCGGATGGAGAGGAGCAGGCGCGCATCGACCTCCGTCTCCAGCAGCAGCAGCGAGCGGAGCTGGCCGTCGCGGTTCTGCTCGACCACGAAGCTCCGCTCGTGCGCGCGCAGGAAGTCGCCCACCGGCGCGTCGAAGGGGAAGCCGCGGATGCGCATGTAGTCGAGCGGGATCCCGTCCGCCGCGAGCCGGTCCACCGCCTCCAGCACCGCGCCGTTGCAGCCGCCGATGGAGACGATCCCCATCTCCGCCCCCTCGCGCAGCCGGATCTCGGGCGGGGGGACGGCGCGCGCGGCCGTCTCCAGCTTGCGGGCGAGGCGGTCGACCACCTCTTGGTAGGCGGCGGAATCTTCCGTGTACGCGGCGTTGCGGTCGTGGCCGGAGCCGCGGGTGAAGTAGGCACCGTTCGGGTGCACGCCCGGCAATGAGCGCGCGGCGACGCCGTCGCCGTCGGTGTCGTCGTAGCGCCTGAACTTCTCGATGGACGCGAGCTGCTCGGCGGTGAGCACCTCGCCGCGGTTGGGGCGGTAGGCGTCGTCCCACTGCAGCCGTGGCACCATCCAGTCGTTCATCCCGATGTCCAGGTCGCTGACCACGAACACGGGGGTCTGGAAGCGCTCGGCCAGGTCGAAGGCCTGCACCGCGAAGTGGAAGCACTCCGCCGGGTCGGCCGGGAAGAGCGCCACGTGCTTGGTGTCGCCGTGGCTGGCGTAGGCGACGGCCATCAGGTCGCCCTGCTGCGTGCGCGTCGGCATCCCCGTCGACGGGCCGGTGCGCTGCACGTCGAAGAAGACGGCGGGCACCTCGGCGTAGTAGGCCAGGCCGATGAACTCGCCCATCAGCGAGATCCCCGGCCCCGCCGTGGGGGTGAAGGCCCGCGCCCCCGCCCATCCCGCGCCGATGACGACGCCGGCGGCCGCCAGCTCGTCTTCCGCCTGCACGATGCAGTAGCGCTTCTCCCCCGTCGCGCCGTCGACGCGGTAGCGGGCGCAGAAGCGGCCGAAGGCGTCCATCAGCGAGGTGGCGGGGGTGATGGGGTACCAGGCGCCCACCGTCGCCCCGGCGTAGACGCAGCCCAATGCGGCGGCGGTGTTGCCGTCCAGCAGCACGTGCCCCTGCGTCGCATCCATCCGCTCCAGGCGGATGGGGAGTGGGCAGGCGAAGTGCTCGCGCGCGTAGTCGTACCCCAGGTGCAGGGCGCGGAAGTTGGATTCAATGACCTTGGGCTTGCGGGCGAAGTCGGCGCGGATGTTCCCGCGCAGCACCTCCAGGTCCAGGTCGATCAGCGCGGCCAGGGCGCCGGCGTACGCGATGTTCTTCATCAGCGTGCGCTCGCGGCTCCCCTCGAAGGCGTCGATGCACATCCGCCCCAGCGGCACGCCCAGGAAGGTGACGTCCTCGCGCAGCATGCGCGGGTCGAGCGGCCAGGAGCTGTCGTGTAGCAGCCAGCCGCCGCTCGCCACCTCGGCGATGTCGCGGGCGTAGGTCGCCGGGTTCATCGCCACCACCAGGTCGAAGTCCGGCGTGCGCGCGGTGTAGCCGTCGCGGCTCACCCGGATCTCGTACCAGGTGGGGAGCCCCTGGATGTTGGAGGGGAAGACGTTCTTCCCGCAGACCGGGATCCCCATGCGGAAGATGGACTGCAGCAGGAGCGAGTTGGCGCTGGCGGAGCCGGTGCCGTTCACCGTCCCCACCTTGAAGGCGAAGTCGTTCACCCGCGACGCGTCCGCCGCCGCCCGCCCATTGGAGGAGGGTGCGGGAAAGATCCGGTCTACGCGTGGCTGGGGCACGCCGGCCTCCCCGCGTACGAGATCTCCAGCTCGAAGCGGCGCATGTCCCACGCGGCGGTGGGGCAGCGCTCGGCGCAGAGGCCGCAGTGCAGGCAGATGTCCTCGTCCTTCACCATCACCCGTGCCGTCTGCGGTAGGGGATCGGAGACGTAGATCTCCTGGTCCAGGTTGAGCGCCGGGACGAGCAGCCTGGCCCGCATCTCCGCCTCGGGGGCGCCGTCGTAGGTGATGGTGAGGCAGCTCACCGGGCAGATGTCGATGCACGCGTCGCATTCGATGCAGAGCGGCGCGGTGAAGTGCGTCTCGATGTCGCAGTTCAGGCAGCGCTCCACCTCGCGCGCCGTCTGCTCCGCGGTGAAGCCCAGCTCCACCTCCACGTCCAGGCTCTGGAAGCGCTGGACCAGGTCGGCGTGGATCATCTTCGTCCGCGGCGCCGGCTCGTAGTCGTTGCTGTACTCCCAGGCGTGCATCCCCAGCTTGGCGCTGGTGAGGTTCATCCCCCATTCCAGGCGCTCGGTGAGCGGCAGCGCCTGGCAGTGGTTGTGGATGGAGATGGCCGCCTGGTGACCGTGCTCCACCGCCCAGATGATGTTCTCCGGCCCCCACGCCGCGTCGCCGCCGAAGAAGACGCCCGGCAGCGTGCACTGGAAGGTGGCCTTGTCGACGACCGGCATCTCCCACTCGCCGAACTCGATGCCGACGTCGCGCTCGATCCAGGGGAATGAGTTTTCCTGGCCGACCGCGACCAG
>DASYJZ010000730.1:0-5796 GCA_035995965.1 Longimicrobium sp.
CTCAGCGGCGACGCGGCGCCACTCTGTCTCCATCGCGGAGAGCCTGAAACCCGCCCGAACGAGACACGCCGAGGCCCTCTCCAACCCCGCATCGACCTCCGTTTCGGCCTGTAGACCCCCGCATCGGCAGCATCGTGGGGCGCACCATTCCGTGCCCCGCTGCACCACCTTGCATCGCCTCGTAGCCGCCGGGCCGCGAGCGCGTTCACCCGGGGGAAGCCTGCCCCCACCAACGTCCCCTCTGGAGGAAGAATGATCCACAAGAAGGTCGCGCTGGGCCTCTGCGCCATGCTGGCGCTCACGGCCTGCGAAACGTCGAAGTCGGCCGTCGCGCCGCAGCAGCCGCGCGCGCGGCTGGGCGAGCCCGACCTGGTCGGCAGCCCCAACCTGGTGGTGGACGCCGCCAAGCTGGCGAGCTCGTGGGTGATCTCGGAGGAGAACCTGCCCTCCACCCTGTGCTCGGTGGTGGAGGGCGACGTGCCCCCGGGCGACCACCGCCTGCTGCGCTTCACCGTCACCACGCCCAACATCGGCGACGCCGACGTGGCGATCGGCGACCCGCGCGTGCACATCGACCCCAACGGCGACGGCAGCTATGCCGACAGCGACGGGCTGTACGAGTTCGCCTCCTGCCATGGGCACTTCCACTTCCGCAACTACGCCTCGTACGAGCTCTTCCCGGTCGCGGCGAACGGCTCGCTGGGCACGGCGGTGAAGGCGCGCAAGCGCGGCTTCTGCATGATCGACACGACGCCGTTCAGCAACCCCAGCGGCCCGCCAAAGGAGCGCGTGTACTACTCGTGCGGCACTCCCACCATCCCCGGGAACCAGGGGATCTCGGTGGGCTACGCCGACACCTACGTGAAGCAGCTCGGCGGGCAGTACTTCGTGCTCGACGACCCGGCCGAGCCGGTGCCGACGGGCGACTACATCCTGCGCATCACGGTGAACCCGCCGTTCCCGCGGGTGACGGGCCAGAAGTGCCCGGTGTACGACCCGATCGCGGGGATGTGCCACAACTTCTTCGAGTCGAGCTACTCGGACAACGTGGGGCAGATCCGCATCACCATCCCCAACCGCACCGGCAAGACCGGCGGCTCGATGAAGACCGCGGTGGACGGCATCGACGACGAGAACCGTCCGACGAGCTGACCCCGATCCGCGTCCGTTGGTCCACGGCGGCGGGGGCTTCGGCCTCCGCCGCCGTCTTTCGTGGTGGCCCGGCCCAGCTCTGGCTCTCACAGGGGTCACGGAGGAGCTTGCGCAGCCCTCTGCGACCCCGGTGACCCCTGGGATCACACGGAGCCGGCGGAGTCGGCACTGGTTCTCCGGTTCGCCGGGTGAGATCTTCCGTCGACTGAGTTTCCATCCCCAGCAGCGCGGAGCCATGGCGGCCGAGATCCTGATCATCCTCCTGCTCGTACTGGCGAACGGCGTCTTCGCGATGTCGGAGATCGCCGTGGTCTCGTCGCGCAGGCCGCGGCTGCGGCACCTGGCCGAAGCAGGCGACCGCGGCGCGCGGCGCGCCCTGGAGCTCGCGGAGGCGCCCGACCGCTTCTTCGCCACGGTGCAGGTGGGGATCACGCTGGTGGGGATCCTCACCGGCGCGTTCGGCGGCGCGACCATCGCGGCAAAGCTGGCCGAGGCGCTCGAGCGCGTTCCCGCCCTCGCGCCGTACGCGCACGCGGCCGCGCTGGCGGCGGTGGTGCTCGGCATCACCTACCTCTCACTGATCGTGGGCGAGCTGGTGCCCAAGCGCATCGGGATGCAGCACCCCGAGCGCATCGCCGCCCGGGTCGCGGGGCCGATGGCGGCGCTCGCGCGGCTGGCCTCGCCGGCGGTGTGGGTGCTGAGCGCGTCGACCGACGTGGTGCTGCGCGTGCTGCGCCTCCCGCGCCCGCAGGAGCCGCCGGTGACCGAGGCGGAGATCAAGGTGCTGCTGGAGCAGGGCGCCGAGGCCGGGGTGTTCGAGCCCGGCGAGAGCGAGATGGTGACGCGCGTCTTTCGCCTGGGCGACCAGCGCGTGTCGGCGGTGATGACGCCGCGGCACCGGGCCGTGTGGCTCGACGCCGACGCCCCGTTCGAGCAGGCGCGCGCGGCGATGGCCGGCCACCGCTTCTCCCGCTACCTGCTCTGCGAGGGCGAGCTGGACCAGGTGGTGGGGGTCGTGGACGTGCGCGACCTGTGGGTGGCCGAGGTGGCGGGCGAGCCGGTGCGCGACCTGCGCGCGGTGGCGCGCCAGCCCCTGGTGGTGCCCGACTCCATGCGGGCCATGCAGCTCCTGGAGCGGTTCCGCGAGAGCGGGATGCACATGGCGCTGGTGGTGGACGAGTACGGCGGCGTTGCGGGGCTGGCCACGCTGAACGACATCCTCTCCGAGGTCGCCGGCGACCTCACCCTGGCAGGCCCGGAGCACCCGGCCGTCGTCCGCCGCGAGGACGGCTCGTGGCTGGTGGACGGGGCGCTAGCGGTGGAGGAGCTGCGCGAGCTGCTGGGGCTGGACGAGCGCCGCGGCGCGCCGCGCGAGTACCGCTCGGTGGGCGGGTGGATCTTCACCGAGCTGGGCCGCGTCCCCACCGAGGGCGACCACTTCGAGGCCGAAGGCCACCGCCTCGAGGTGGTCGACATGGACGGCAACCGCATCGACAAGGTCCTCGTCGAGCGCATCCCCGACTAACAAAACTGCCGTTTCACGCAGAGAGTCTCTGCGTGAAACGGCAGTTTTCAGTTCAAAGATTCTGCGTGATCCAGTCCGTCATCATCGTGAACAGGTGCACGCTGCGGCCGGCGGCGATGCCGTGGTTGCGGTCGGGGTACATCATGAAGCTGAACTGCTTGTTCGCCGCCTGCAGCGCGTCCACCAGCTGCACGCTGTTCTGGAAGTGCACGTTGTCGTCGCCGCTGCCGTGCACCAGCAGCAGGCGGGCGCGCAGCGCGGCCACGTGCTTGAGCGGCGAGCCGGCGTCGTAGCCGGCGGCGTTCTCCTGCGGCGTGCGCATGAAGCGCTCGGTGTAGATGGTGTCGTACAGCCGCCAGTCGGCCACCGGCGCCACCACGATCCCCGCCTTGAACGGGCTGTTCGGCTGCTCCAGCGTGAACGCCGTCTGGTAGCCGCCGTAGCTCCATCCCCACAGTCCCAGCCGGGTCGAATCCGCCCACGGCTGCCGCGCCACCCAGTTGGCCGCGTCGATCTGGTCCGCCGCCTCGCGCACCCCCAGCCGCAGGTACGTCTGCTTCTTGAAGTCGCGCCCGCGCCCG
This sequence comes from Longimicrobium sp., assembly GCA_035995965.1. Classification (GTDB taxonomy): domain Bacteria; phylum Gemmatimonadota; class Gemmatimonadetes; order Longimicrobiales; family Longimicrobiaceae; genus Longimicrobium. The sequence continues at coordinate 3,259 of DASYJZ010000730.1, forward strand.
CCGGTGCCGCGGTTGTCCACGCTCACCACCACGTAGCCGCGCTGCGCCAGGAGCTGGTGCCACAGGTAGTTGCGCCCGCCCCACGCGTCCGTCACCGTCTGCGAGCCGGGGCCGCCGTAGACGAACATCAGCACCGGGTACTTCCGCGCCGGGTCGAAGTTCGCGGGCTTGATCATCCACCCGTTCAGGTCCGTCCCGTCCGAGTTCTTGAAGCTGAAGAACTCGGGCTCGCGGATGGCCAGCGCCGAGAGCTTCTGACGCACCCCGGCGTTCTCCTCCAGGGTGCGCACGGTGCTGCCGTCGGTGCGGTGCAGGGTGATCACCGGGGGCGCCGCGGCGCGCGAGTACGTGTCCAGGTAGTAGGGGGTCTGCGGGCTCAGCAGCACCGAGTGGGTGCCGGGCTCCCGGGTCAGCCGCTCGAAGCCGCTCCCGTCCAGCCGCACGCGGTAGAGATGGCGCTGCTGTGGGCCCTGCTCGGTGGCGGAGAAGTAGACGAAGCCGTTGCGCTCGTCCACCCCGAACACCTCGGTCACGTCCCAGCGGCCGCGGGTGAGCTGGCGGGCGACCGTGCCGTCGCGGTTGTACAGGTAGAGGTGGTTGAAGCCGTCGCGCTCGCTGCTCCACAGGAACTGCCGCCCGCCGCGGATGAACGACAGGTCGTCGTCCACGTCCACCCAGGCGCTGTCGGTCTCGGTGAACACGGGGCGCACCGCGCCGGTGCGCGCGTCGGCCATCAGCAGCTCCAGCCGGTTCTGGTGCCGGTTGAGGCGCTGCACCAGCAGCTCGGTGGCGCTCTCGGCCCACTCCATCCGCGCCAGGTAGACGCTGGAGTCGGCGCCCGTGTCGATCCAGGTGGTGCGCGCCGTGGCGGTCTCCACCACGCCCACCCGCGCCTTGGGGTTCGCCGAGCCCGCCTTGGGGTAGCGGAGCGCGATCGGCTGGGAATACGAGCCGCCGGTGTCGCGGATCCAGTTGAACGCCTGAACGGGCGCGTCGTCGATGCGCCAGAAGGCGATGCGCGCGCCGTCGGGGCTCCAGCGCCAGCCGTCGCGCAGGTCCAGCTCCTCCTCGTACACCCAGTCGAAGGTGCCGTTGATCACCGTCTCGCTGCCGTCGCGGGTGAGCCGTGTCTCGCGGCCGGTCGCGAGGTCGGCCACCCACAGGTCGTTGTCGCGCACGAAGCCCACGCGAGTGCCGTCGGGCGAGAGCTTGGCGAACTGCTGCCATCCGGGCGCGGTGGAGACGGGCGTGAGCCGCTGCGCCGCCAGGTCCCAGACGTAGAACTGGCCCTTGGTGTTCTGCCGCCAGACGGGCTGGCTGTTGGTGAAGAGGAGCACCTTCCGCTCGTCGGGGCTCCAGTCGTACGCCTCGATCTCGATCGGCTTGCTCTGCCCGGCGGGGACGAGCCGGGAGCCGTCGACCAGCACGGTCCTGGCGCCGGTCTGCGCGTCTTCGGCCACCAGGCTGGTGACGCCGCCGCGCTCCTCCACGTAGGAGTAGCGCTGGCCGTTCGCCATCCAGCGCGACTCGGGGAGCGACTTCAGCCGGAAGTCTTCCGAGAAGATGCGCTGCACGGTGAGCTGGTCCTGCTGCGCGCGCGCCGGTGCGCCGGACAGCAGCGAGAGCGCCAGCGCGAGCCCGGCGCCGGCGGGGCGTGCCCTGAGTTGCATCCTTGCTTCCTTTTCCGAGGGTCGTGCCGTGCGTGGGTGGAGGCCACACATGATGCTCCCTGATACGGCGGGCCGCCAGTCCGCGTTCCGCCGGGATCGGGCTATCAGGGCGCATTCCGTACGAATAAGGCACATTCCTTTCGATGCCGTCATCCTGAGGCCGGTCGCACCCAGTCCCGGGCATTTGAATGACTTCGCAGGCCGAAGGATCTATTATCGGCGCTCGGGACCAGGCCTTCGACGCGTGACTCGATACCCGGAATCGGTATGGCCCTGCTTCCTCATCGAAAAACCCGTCGCGGACCTGCTCGCCGGCGCGCTCCCGTGGCGCTCCGGCTTTTCGGCTGGGCGCTCGGCTTCGCGGTCTCGGCGCTCGCGCTGGGCCGCGTCGCCTTCGCGCCCGATCCCGCGACGCCCGCCGGAACGCGCGTCGCCCTGGCGCAGCTCGCGCACCTGAAGCCTGACCTCGAGGCACGCGCGAACGAGATGCAGGACGAGTTTCCCGAGGGGCGCGTCTTCACCCTCGCGCTCTACGGGCTCGCGTGGGTCGAGATCGGACTGGGCAGCACGGACGAGGCGGTACGCGCGCGGGCGCTGGCAGAAGCGCGCGCGGCGCTCGCGCTGGCCGATGCGCCGCTGTCCAGGGAACCGTTCGTCGAGGCGGGCGGGCTTCCGTACGGGATGTTCTACGAGGGATGGACGGGCCACCTGCGGGCCGGAACGCTTCACCTGGCGGGGGGCGCGGCACGGGACACGGCGTTCCGCGCGACGTGCGACCGCCTGGAGGCCGCCTTTCGGAGCCACGGCCCGTTCGTGGATTCGTACCCCGGCCAGGCGTGGCCCGGCGACAACGCGGCCGGGGCGGCCG
>DASYJZ010000731.1:0-2448 GCA_035995965.1 Longimicrobium sp.
CGACCGCGATCCCGGCGCGGTGGCCGCGGGGCCGAAGGATGAGGGATGAAACAGGCTTGCGCATGGCTCACCGCGCAGGTTGACGGGACCGGGGCCGGGATCGCGCCGGCGCTTGCAAGGAGTACATCGCCCGGTCCGGGCGCGTTGGGGATGGCGACGAACGGACGAACCGACACAGAATGGCTCACCCAGAGGACCGGAGGGCCAGAGAAAAGCATGTCGTCCTCCGGTTCCCTGGTGCTCCGGGTGAGGTTGCCGTTCAGGATTCCCTGACAAACGAAGGAGGCGGCCCCGATCACCGGAGCCGCCTCCCTCTACCCACCCGTCGATTCGATTACAGCCCGATGCCATACTTCACGAAGCCGATGTGGGCGTACCAGGTGTCGCCCAGCGTGGAGCTGCCGCCGTAGTGCTTCCAGCCGCCCGCGGCGTTCACCGAGAAGTTGTGCCCGGTGCTGAACTTGAGCACGGGGCCGAGCTGAATCGCGTTGCCGCCGCCGCTGCGGGTGGAGCCCTGCCACACCGCCTCCGCCCCGCCGCTCAGCCGGCCGGGGGGGAAGGGCATCAGCGGCACCAGCGCCTGCGCCTGTGTCCACGCGTAGTGCCCGCCGAAGTTGTAGGTGGCGATCCCCTGCAGCTCCGGCCCGGGGCCCCAGTAGTTCCCCTGCCCGGCCACCACCACGCCGCTCCCGCCGCCCTCGCCCTCGATCACCGGCACCCCGCCGCCGTCGTTGCTCTGGAACGAGTAGCCCACCCGCGCGCCCACCTGCCCCACCGGCGTGCGGAACGACGCCCCCGCCGACGGGGTGATCGCCCACACGCTGCGCGTGGTGGTCCCCGCGTCGAAGCCCAGGTGGTAGCCCTGCACCGCCACCTCGGGCGCCAGCCCCAGGTCGCCGAAGCGCGCGGAGGCGCCGAGCAGCTGGATGTTCGTATGGCGCCCGTCCAGCCCCGCCGTTCCGTAGACCGTCAGGTTCGACTGGCTCCGCGCATCCCCCGCCATCGCCACCGCTCCGGCCACCGCCAGCAGCGGCAGCACCCTCCGCGCGAGTCTCCCCGTGGTCCTCTTCATCGTTCCTCGTCTCCGGTCTCCCAAGAAAACCGCCCGGCGGGGCACGCTCGCGCCTCGCCGGTCCATCCCCGCCCGTCAGCCCGGCCCGGCCGCGCTCACCGCGGCACGGCACCCGCCGCCGGGTGCGCCGGAGCGGCCGTCCTGGCGGGATGCGTGGACGCGTACACGTCCATGATGGCCCCCGCCGCCTCGGTCCCGGGATAGCGGACGCCGTTCGAATACGGGGTGAGCGGCGCCACCACAGCCACCGGGCGAGGCAAGGTCCGCACCCAGGCCGCGATCTCCTTCGCCGTGGGCAGGTCGCGCCCCATCAGCGGGCGAGCCGCAACGGCCACCCGCGCCCCCGCCAGCGCCCGCTGGGCCTCGTCGCGCCACGCCTTCTGCCGCGCGTCGGCGGGGTCGAGCAGGAGCACCACCTGCTTCACCTGCCCGGCCTCCAGGTAGCCGGCCAGCTCCGCCGGGTTGGGGAAGGGGACCAGCCACACCCCCGGCTCCAGCTGGCGGATCGCGCCGCGCTGGAAGTCGCGCCCGCTGCCGGGCGCCAGCCGCAGGCGGTCGGCGAAGGTGGTGGCGTGCCCGATGCTGCCGTGCAGCGCCGTCTTCACCCCCTCGCCCTCGAGCATCCGGCGCACCACGTTGGTCCGGTCGCGGCCCAGCCCGCAGTGCACGTAGTAGACGCCGCGCCCCGTCTGCGCGATGCGGCGGATCTGCTCCAGGGCGGCGTGGTTGTCGCTCACCCAGGGGAGCATGGGGGCGTGGATGAACCGCACCCCCACCCGCCGCGCCGCCCGCTTCTCGGTCTCGATGCTGGCCGGCTCGAAGGGGAGCACCGCCGGGTGCTGCAGCGACACCACCGCGGTCACCCCGTCGTGCTTCAGCCGGCGCAGCGTGGCCTCGTCGGGGTAGGCGCCGAAGATGAAGCGCGCGCCCGAGGCCGTCGACAGCGCCGCCGGCACCTCGCCGCCGGCCGCGGAGGCCAGCATCTTCCCCGGGTTCATCCACGCCCACAGGCTCAGCATGGCCAGCGCGGTGCACGCCGCGGGGATCCCCAGCCGCGCGCCCCGGCCGCCGTGGATGGTCCTGCGCAGCAGCCAGAGCGAGAGTACGGCCGAGCCGAACACGAAGAGCAGGATCACCGCCTGCATGGCGTGGTCCTGCGCCTTCTGCCCGAAGCCGCCCCGCTGCAGCCCCATCGTGACCCAGCGCGCCGGCCCCACCAGCACCGCGGTGCCGGTGAAGAACCCCACCACCCCCCAGAGGTAGAGGAAGCCGGCCACCACCGTCCAGCGCTTGCGGTAGAAGGGGTTGCGATCGCGGTCCAGGCCGCCCTCGAGGGTCCCGTTCATCCCCCCGTCTCCGGTCCAGGCGAGCTCGCC
>DASYJZ010000732.1:0-5303 GCA_035995965.1 Longimicrobium sp.
TGAAGTCGTTCAGGAGCTGGATGAAGCGGCCCACGTTCGCCTCGTCGAGCTCGTCGAAGAGGCAGAAGGGGCTCGGCTTCACCAGGTAAATGGCGAAGAGCCGCGAGAGCGCGGAAGGTTAGCCAGGCCCCCCCAGGCACCGGGCGACGATGGCCAGTGCCTTCGAGGCGTGGGGGTTGTCCGGCTCGATGTCCAGCACCAGCACGAAGAACCCTTGGGCGTGGCGATAGGACTGCCGTTCTTCGTGATGTCGAGCGGCGTCCCGGTGAGCGGCAGCCATGCGCATCACGTGCCCCCCGAAGTTGTAGAGCTCGACGGCCGCATCGTGGCGATAGCCGGCAGTTCCGTCCAGCTGGAGTGCCTGGCTGGTCGCGGCTCGGGCCGCCGCGAAGTCGCCCAGCTCGGCGTGACACAACCCGAGCTGCCGGTGGTTCTCGGCGAACCCCGGCTCGACCTCGACCGCGGTCTGGAACAGCGAGACCGCCTCCGCTGTGCGACCCCGCCGGGCGCAGCACATCCCCTTGTACGAAAGCGCCCCGAGATGTCGTGGCTCACGACCCAGAACGCGATCGAACGCCTCGAGCGACTGGGCCTCGGCACGGTCCGCACCCTCGTGGTCGCCCTCCTCCCGTAGCTGATCGGCACGCTGCGACGCGCTCACCCCCTCGTTGAAGAGCTGGAAAACGTCGCCGCTCATCGCACGCTTCCTTTCAAGTGATTCACACCGGGACTCGAGCAGGTGGGATGAACGATCGTTGAGAGGGGAGCGACCACGCTACTGCGCGTACGCGGGCCGCTGCTGGTCCTCCGTGAACGACCAGGCGCCCTCCAGCTCCACGCCGACGATCGAGCTGACGCCGGGCTCCTCCATCGTCACCCCGTAGATCCAGTCCGCCGACTCCATCGTACGCGGATTGTGCGTGATGACGATGAACTGCGTCTGCGCCTTGAAGTCGTTCAGGAGCTGGATGAAGCGGCCCACGTTCGCCTCGTCGAGCGGCGCATCTACCTCGTCGAAGAGGCAGAAGGGGCTCGGCTTCACCAGGTAGATGGCGAAGAGCAACGAGAGCGCGGTGAGCGTGCGCTCCCCGCCGCTGAGCAGGTGGATGCGCTGCGTCTTCTTGCCGCGCGGGCTCGCGTGGATCTCGATCGGGCTCTCCAGCGGGTCGTCGGGGTCGGCCAGCCAGACGTCGCATTCGCCGCCCTGGAAGAGCGACTGGAAGGTGCGGTGGAAGTGCTCGCGCACCGTGTCGAAGGTGCCCATGAACAGCTCGCGCGCCGTCTTGTTGATCTGCCGGATGGCCGCCGCCAGGTCGTCGCGCGCCTTCGTGAGGTCGTCGCGCTGCTCGATGAGGAACTGCAGCCGCCGGTCCTCCTCCTCGTGCTCCTGCACGGCGAGCATGTTGATGAGCCCCAGCGCCTCCACCTGCTGCGCCACCTCGCGCACCTCGGCGCGCCAGGCTTCCGCATCGTCCTCCTCCACCGCCCCGGCGGACGCCTCCAGCACCTCCCAGGGGCGACCCCACTCCACCTCCAGCCGCTCGCGCGCGCGGATCACCCGGCTCTCCAGCTCGGCGCGCTCCAGCTCCAGCCGGTGCCGCTCCTCGCCCGCCTCGCCCTCGCGCCGCCGGGCGACGCGCGCGCGCTCCTCCGCGGCCATCACCTCCGCCTCCAGCTCGCCCAGGCGCGTGTCGAAGCCGGCCACCTCCGCCGCGTGCGCGTCGCGTTCGGCGAACAGCCCCTCCACGTCCTCTCCCGCGCGCTCGCGGATGCCGGAGAGCCCCTCTAGTGACTGCCGCAGCTCGTCTGCCTCGGCCTCCAGCGTGGCCGAGCGCGCCCGCGCCCCGTCCGCGCCCGTCACCGCGTCGGAGAGCGCGCGCTCCACCTCGCGCAACTCGCCCTCGGCACGCGCGGCGGCGACGCGCAGCTCGCTCTCCTCGTCGCGCGCGGCCTCCCAGGCGGCGTCCAGCTCCGCGAGCTCAGCCCCGGCGGCGGAGGCGGCGGCCTGCGCCTCGCCGGCGAGCGCCTGCAGCTCGGCGGCGCGCGCGTCGAGCTCGGCCATCCGCTTCTCGGCGGCGGCGGCCTCGCGCCGGGCGGAGGCGGCGGCGGAGACCACCTGCTCGCGCTCGCGCTCCAGCCGGCCGCGGCGGTGCCCGTGCGCGGCGGTGTCGGCGTCGAGCTGGCGCAGGCCGGACTCGAGCACCCGCCGCCCCTCGTCGGCCTCGCGCGCGCGCTCCTCGGCCAGCGCGACCTGCTCCACCAGCGCGTCGCGCTCCAGCACCAGCCGGTCGCGGGCGACCTCGGCGTCCTCCAGCTCGTTGCGCAGCCGCCCCAGCATCTCGCGCCGCGCCAGGATCCCCTCCCCCGCCGCCGGCTGGCCCAGGCGGATCACGCCGCGCGAGTCCACCGTGTCGCCGAACGAATCCACCCGCGCGCCGTCGCCGAAGCCGTCCAGCGGGTCCGCCCCCGGGAGCACGCCCAGCCCTTCGAGGAAGACGTCGACCCACGCCTGCCCCGCGCCGCTGCCGGAGACGCCCAGCCGATGCGACCCGGCGCCGCCCGCGAGCTTCTCCTTCACCCCCGGGGCGTCGAGCGGGAGGAGGAGGAGGGTGCCGCCGCCGCCCCACTCCTCGCGGAACCAGCGGCGCACCCCGCGGGCGGCGGCCAGGTCCTTCACCACCAGCGCCTGCAGCAGCGTGCCCAGGAACGACTCCACCGCCCGCGCCGTCTCCCCGTCCGCCGTGGTGGCGCGCACGAAGTCGGCGAGCGGCGCCAGCACGCCGGGGAAGCGCCCGCGCTCGGCCATGATCGCGGTCACGGCCGGGGAGAAGCCCTCGTAGCTCTGCTCCATCGCCTCGCGCGCCGCCACCTGGCTGGCGAGACGCTGGACCAGGTCCTCCGCCGCGATCAGCCGGTCGCGGAGCGGCCCCTCGCGCCCGCGGAGCACGCGCGCCTCCTCGCGCGCGGCGTCGGCGGCGTCGGCCGCGGCGTCCAGCCGCTCGCGCAGGGTGAGCCCCTGGCCGCTCCAGAGCTCCGTCTGCTGGCCGAGGACGGTGATCTCGTTGCCGAGCTGCAGCTCCTGCTCGCCGAGCTGCCCGCCGCGCTCCAGGGCGTCGGCGCGGCGGCGCTCGGCGCCGGCGCGCTCGCCCTCGGCGGCGGCGATCTCGCGCGCCAGCTCGCGCGAGCGGCCGGCGGCGGCCTCGCTGGCCTGCCGGTGCGCGTTGAGCGTCGCCCGGAGCGCGTCGTTCTCCTCCACCCGCGCCTCCAGCCGCTCGCGCACCCCCTCCAGCCGCGCGCGGGCGTGGTCCCGATCGACCGCGAGCCGTTCCCCATCCCCCGTGAGCGCCCGCGCCCGCTCGCCCAGCTCCGCGCGCTCGCGCACGAGCTGCTGGATGCGCATCTCCGCGTGCGAACGGCGCTCGTCGGCCAGCACGATCTCGCGCTCGCGGGTGGAGAGGCGCTGGCGCACGTCGTCGAGCCTGGCCGAGGCGTGCTGGCGGCGGCGGGTGAGCTCGGCGGCCTCGATGCGGCGCTCCTCCAGCACCGCCTCGGCGGTGGTGCGCTCGGTGCGCGCGTCGCTCTCGGCGCGCTCCAGCTCGCCGCGCCGGCGGCCGCCCTCCGCCAGCGCCGCGGTGAGCGCGGCCAGGTCGGCGCGGGCGAGGGCCACCTCCAGGTCCAGCCGGCGCGCCTGCAGCTCGGCGTGGCGCTGCGCGCGCCGCTTCTGGCGGGCCAGCGCGCGCACCTTGCTCTCCACCTCGGCCACCAGGTCGGCGAGGCGCGCCAGGTCCACCTCGGCGCCCTCCAGCCGGCGCTGGGCGGCCTTGCGGCGGTCCTTGTACTTGCCGACCCCCGCCGCCTCCTCGAAGAGCGCGCGCCGCTCCTCCGCGCGCTCGGAGAGGATGGAGTCGATCATCCCGATCTCGATGATCGAGTAGGCGTTGGAGCCCAGCCCCGTGTCGCGCAGCAGGTCGTGCACGTCGCGCAGGCGACACGCCACGCGGTTCAGCGCGTACTCGCTCCCCCCCTCGCGGAACACCTTCCGCGCGATCTCCACCTCGCTCTGCGGGATGGGGATGGAGCCGTCCTCGTTGCTGAAGGTGAGCGAGACCTCGGCGTAGTTGAGGGGCCGGCGCTTGCTGGTGCCCTGGAAGATGACCTCCTCCATCTTCCCGCCGCGCAGCGCGGAGGCACGCTGCTCGCCCAGCACCCAGCGCACGGCGTCGGCGGTGTTGGACTTGCCGCAGCCGTTGGAGCCCACGATGGCGGTGACGCCCTCGCGGAACTCGATCAGGGTGCGGTATGGGAAGGACTTGAAGCCGTGGAGGCGGAGCGAGCGGAGCTTCATTTCGAGGTGGCGGGGGCCCTCCCCACGCGCTGCACCAGCCGCGCGGGAAGCCGCGCCGACTGGAGGGTCTTCTTCATCGGCTCGGCGCGCGCGCTGTCGGGGTAGGCGCCGGCGTACAGCGTCCAGCGCTCGCTGCCGTCCGTCTGCGGCACGGCGGTGGGGGAGGCGAAGATGGCCGCGGTGGCGAGCTCGGCCGCGCGCCGGTCCGCCGCCTCGCGCGTGGGGAAGGCGCCCAGGTCGAAGGTCCACGGCCGCGCCTGGATGAGCGCCGCGGGGCCGCCCACGTCGTCGGGGTTGGCGAGGTGCGCGCCCATGAGCTGGGTGCGGAGCGCCGCCGCCTGCACGGTGTCGTCGAGCATCCCCGCGTAGACCTTGTAGTAGATCATCCCGCTGATCTCCTCGGGGAACACGTACGCGGAGACGCCGGGGAAGCCGCTCTCCACCCGCTTCGCGAGCGCCACCGCGGCGTCGTAGCCACGGTCGCCCTGGAAGGCGCGCACGTAGACCGAGTAGGGCCGCGCCGTCCCCGCCGGAAGCGCCGCCGCCTGCGGGCGTCGCCCCGGGAGCCGCGCGGTCGACGCGGGCGCGGTGGCCGGCCGCTCCCAGCCCGGAAGGAGCCCGGGGAGGAAGGTGACCGCCGCGACGGCCGCCAGCAGGATGAAGAGCAGCACCAGCAGCACCAGCATGAGCGGCGACAGCTTCCGCTCCTTGGGGATGGTCTTCCGCCGCTTCCCGGTCCCCGGCTCGGGCTCCACCGTCGCCTCCCACCCGGGATCGGGGACGGGGAGCTGGGCGGCGGGGACGTACGCGGTCGCGTCGCCGCTCGGCAGCGTCTCGGCCGGGGGCGGGCCGGGCTCGCGGGGCGGCGCGGCCCACGGCTGCGCCGGCGCGGCGGGCGGCGGCGGCGGGAAGCGCTCGGCAGGGGGCGCGGACGCCGCGGCGCGATGCGGCTCCGAGC
>DASYJZ010000733.1:0-5272 GCA_035995965.1 Longimicrobium sp.
ACGTGGTAGGGTACGCTCGGCGGCTGCGATCCCTGGCGCACGCCGATGCTGGGGGTGCTCTCCAGCCCCGCCAGCGCGCCGCGCACCGCCTCCTCGATGGCGCGCTCCACCCCGATGCGGTCGCGGAAGCGCACCTCGGCCTTGGCGGGGTGCACGTTCACGTCCACCTCGCCGTCGGGCACCTCCAGGAAGAGGAAGAGCGAGGGGTAGACGCCCTGGGGGATGGTGGTGCGGTAGGCGCGGTCCACCGCCTTCACCAGCGTGCGGTCGGAGAAGGCGCGGCCGTTCACGAAGAGGTAGGCGCGCCGCCCGCCCGGCCGCGAGCTGTGCGGGCGCTGCACCAGGCCGGTGACGGCGATGGCGCCGTCGCGGTGGGCCACGGGGATCAGCTCGTCGGCCGCGTCGGCGCCCCAGAGGGCGGAGACGCGCTCGGCGACGGTGGCGGTGGCGGGAAGCGCCAGCACGTCGCGCGCGCCGGAGTCCAGGGTGAAGGCCACGTGCGGCTGCGCCAGCGCCAGCGTCGCCACCACCTCGCCGATGGCTCGGTTCTCGGACGCGGTGGAGCGGAGGAACTTGGCCCGCGCGGGGACGTTGAAGAACAGGCTGCGCACCGACACCGTGGTGCCCCGGCGGCGCGCGCACTCCTCCACGCCGGCCATCTGCCCCGCCGTCACCAGCACGCGCGTGCCGTCGCCCTCGCGCTCCGCCGTCTCGATGGCGAAGCGGGAGACGGAGGCGATGGACGGCAGCGCCTCGCCGCGGAAGCCGAGGGTGCGGATCGCCGCCAGGTCCGCCTCCGAGCGGATCTTGCTGGTGGCGTGCCGGTCCACGGCGAGGAGGGCGTCTTCCTTCCCCATCCCGTGCCCGTCGTCGGCCACGCGGATCTCCGTCTTCCCGCCGTTGCGCACGGTGACCTCGATGCGCCCGGCGCCGGCGTCGAGCGCGTTTTCCACCAGCTCCTTCACCACCGACGCGGGCCGCTCCACCACCTCCCCGGCGGCGATCTGGTTGGCGAGCTTCTCGGGGAGGATGTGGATCCTGCGCGGCATTCCGGTCCCGGCGATGCGTTCGGGCGAAGTTCGGTTTTCCGCGGGTGAAGGTAGACGGCGCGGGCGGGCGGGTCAACGGCTCGGGCGGGGGATGTGCGGAGTGCCGCGATTTCTCGCGTGACCCGGTTCACCTGATCTCACGCAGAGCATGAAATTGCCATTTCTGTAGCTACGGCTGCATGCGCCCGTAGAATCGGCGCGTGTTTTCCAGCGTCCGTGCGGCAAACTCGTCCGGGTCTTCGCCGCGGATGTCGGCGGCGCGGCGGGCGGTGTGGACGACGAAGGTGGGCTCGTTCGTCTTCCCGCGATGGGGCACGGGGGCGAGATAGGGGGCGTCCGTCTCGACCAGGATGCGGTCGGGCGGGACCATGCGGACGACGTCGAAGGCGTCGAACTTCTTGAAGGTGATCATCCCCGAGAACGACGCGTACCACCCGATCGCCAGCGCCTCCTCCAGCAGCGCGCGGCCGCTGGAGAAGGAGTGTAGCACGCCGACCGTCCCCGGCCCCGCCTCGCGCAGCAGCGCGCGCAGGTCGTCGTCGGCCTCGCGGGAGTGGACGATCACCGGGAGCCCCGTCTCGCGCGAAAGCTCGAGGTGGCGCGCGAACGCCTCGCGCTGCACGTCGCGGGGGGAGAAGTCGTAGTGGTAGTCCAGCCCCGTCTCGCCCAGCGCGACCACCTTGGGATGCGCGATCAGCTCCCGGACGACGGCGAACGCCTCCCCGGTCGCGGTCGACGCCGCGTGCGGATGGATGCCCGCCGTGCACCAGACGTCGTCGAAGCGCTCGGCCAGCCCGAGGTTAGTCCGCGCGTCCTCCGCGTCCGTGGCGATGCTGACGATCCCCGCCAGCCCCGCCTCGCGCGCGCGTTCGACGACGCCCTCCACGTCCGGGAGGATACGCTCGTCGGCGAGGTGCGCGTGGGAGTCGATCAGTTGCATGCAGGCCTGGTGGGAAAGGACGGTCGTTTCGGTGGCTGGCCGGCAATCGTGTCGCTGCCGCGCCGAATCCTCGCGGCATCCGCGGCTAGATTCCTCGGCCCTGCGATCATCCGCGCTAGCCGATATACGGTGTGGACGGGCCTCGGAATGACACCGTGTGTGCCTGACGCAGGGTGCTCAACGTGGATACGGTGGTGGTGTCCGCGAAGGCGGACTGCGTGCCGTTGTAGCGGCGAGTTTACTCGCATCGTCGCGACAAGCCATCGAATCGTCTCGACACACCATCGCATCGTGACCGACATTCATCGCATCGTCGACACACCATCGCATCGTCACCGATCCCAACCCACACAGAAACCGGGCCGCCGCGGAAGGTATCCGCGGCGGCCCGGTGCGCAATGTCCGTCAGACGGCGTCGAGCCTTACCGCGTCCGTGCCTCCGCGGCGGGGCGCGCCTGCGTGGGGCGCCGGCCGGACTGCGAGCGCACGGCCTGCTCGCGCTTCTCCTGGCGGGGGAAGTGCCGCTCGATCTCGTACAGCACCGGGCTCGCCACGAAGATCGACGAGAAGGTCCCGATCGCGATGCCCAGCACCAGCACCAGCGTGAAGCCGAAGATCACCGGGCCGCCGAACGCCAGCAGCGCCAGCAGCGTAGCCATCACCGTGGCTACCGTGAGCGTGGTGCGCGGCAGCGTCTCGTTGATCGCCTTGTTCAGGATGTCGACGAAGGTGCGCCCGTGCCTGGGCTTCGCCAAGTCCTCGCGCACCCGGTCGAACACGATGATGGTGTCGTGCATCGAGTAGCCCAGCACCGTCAGCACCGCCGCCACCGTGCCCAGCGAGATCTCCGTGCGCGTGACCGCCAGGAAGCCCAGCGTCACCAGCACGTCGTGCATGGTGGCGATCACCGCCGCCGTGGCGAAGCGCCACTCGAAGCGCAGCGCCAGGTACCCCAGGATGGCCACGAACGAGAGCAGGATGGCGATCAGCGCCCGCTGCTCCAGCTCGCTCCCCGCCTTGGGCCCCACCGCCTCGGTGCGCACGATCTTGAAGTCGCCGCCCGTCCGCCCCGTCACCGCCTCCCTGAAGCGGGTGGAGAGCGCCTGCCTGACCCGCGACTGCGCGTCGGCCCCGGCCTCCTGCCCGAACTTGGGCGTGCGCACCACGTAGTCGTTGCCGCTGCCGAACTTGGTGATCTCCCAGTCGGCGTGCCCCGCGGCCGAGGTCGCCGCGCGCACCTGCTCGGCGGTGACGGGATGGGTGAAGGCCACCTGGACCACGGTGCCGCCGGTGAAGTCGACCCCGTAGTTCAGCCACCCCTCGCCCCTGGCGGCGTGGTAGATCATGCTGCCGATCCCCACCCCCAACAGCGCGGCGGTGACCACGTAGGCGCGCTTGCGCCACTGCAGGAACGGGTAGTTCGCGTTCTGGAAGAATCTCATCGTTTCGCGACCCTCAGATCGACAGGCTCTGCACCGACTTGCGACGCTCGAGGTAGAGCGACATCAGGGTGCGCGTGGTGAACACGGCGGTGAAGAACGAGGCGATCACGCCCACGGCCAGCGTCACGGCGAAGCCGCGGATAGGCCCGGTGCCCGTGTAGAACAGGATGGCGCAGGTGATCAGCGTGGTGACGTTGGAGTCCACGATGGCGCGCAGCGCGTGGTGGAAGCCCTCGTTCACCGCGGCGCGCACGCTGCGGCCGTGGTCCAGCTCCTCGCGGATGCGCTCGAAGATCAGCACGTTCGCGTCCACCGCCATCCCCACCGAGAGGATGAGCCCGGCGATGCCGGGGAAGGTCAGCGTGGCCTTGAGCCCCGCCAGCATCCCCAGTGACAGCACCACGTAGATCGCGAGCGCCACCACCGCCAGCACCCCCGAGAAGCGGTAGATGCCCAGCATCATCAGCACTACCAGCCCGATCCCCACCATCCCGGCGATCTTCCCCTTGGCGATGGAGTCGGAGCCGAGCGAGGGGCCCACGCTGCGCTCCTCCACGATGTGCAGGGGCGCGGGGAGGGCGCCGGCGCGCAGCACCAGCGCGAGCTCCGAGGCGTCCTCCATGGTCGACCGGCCGAGCTCGATCTGCCCGCGGGTGTTGATCGCGCCGTTGATCACGGGCGCGGTGAACACGCGGTCGTCGAGCACGATCGCCATCTTGTCGCCGATGTGGTCGCCCGTGGCCTTCTCGAAGCGGCGGCCGGCGCGGCGCGACAGCTCGAACGCCACGATCGGGCGGTTGAACTGGTCGGTCTGCGCCTGCGCGTTCTGCAGGCTCGCGCCCGTCATCATCGGGTCGCGGTCCACGAACCAGAGCGACGAGAACCCCGCCTGCTCCTCGGCCGAGGCCACGCCCCAGAGGAACTCGGTGCCGCGCGGGAGGAGCACCCTGACCGCGGGCAGCGCCAGGTAGCGGCTCACCGCACCGGTGTCGGCGTTGGCCACGAGGATCTGCCCGTTGGGGCCCTGCCCCGCGAACTTGCTCTCCAGCGGGCGGGAGGCCGCGGCGCTGTCGGTGCGCGGAGCGGCCGAGTCCTGCTTGGTCTGCAGCAGCCCCCCCGCCGTCGAGGCGGGTGCACCGGCGGCCGGCTTCGCCTCGTTGGGGAAGGCGGCGGCGATGGCCTGCTCGATGCGCGGCATGGCGCCCTGCAGGTCGCCCAGGTCGTGGACGATCTGGAACTCCAGGAAGGCCGACTTCTGCAGCACCTCCTTCGCGCGGCCCTGGTCCTGCTGGCCGGCGAGCTCCACGATGATGCGGTTGCTGCCGGCCTTCTGCACCACCGGCTCGGTGACGCCGAGGGCGTTCACGCGCAGGTCCACCACCTTGAGCGCGCGGTCGATGGCCTCGCTCCGAGCCTTCGGAGTGAGCTTCATCTTCGACTCGTCGATCTCCATGGCGTAGTGCGCGCCGCCCTGCAGGTCGAGCCCCAGGGTGACGATCTGGCCGGAGCGGTGCCCCGCGGCGTCCTTGCGGTTGTAGTTCGCGACCAGGACGGCGATGCTCGCCAGCGTGAGCAGTGCGATCAGGCCCAGACGGACCTTCAGGTTCTGAAACATCGGAAGCAGGGAACTCCCGGAGAGGGGTTCGAGGGACCCGGTGACGACCGGTTCAGGCTGTCGTTGGGAATCGACAAAGCTATCCCCTCCGACGGGGGGTTGTCAACCGGCGGAGGCATCGCTCGCGTAGTATAAAACCACTCGCGACAGGAAGATCCGTCGCGCGTCCGAACGCCTCTAACGGCCGTCTCACACAGAGACGCGGAGGAACCGAGAGAACGGATCT
>DASYJZ010000734.1:0-14930 GCA_035995965.1 Longimicrobium sp.
GCCGAGCAGCTCGCGCTGATCCACGAGGCCACGCGCGAGATGCACCTGGCGCTGGTGGACACCTGGGAGCACGTGCTCCGGCCGCTGCTGCGCACCGAGGCGGGGGTGGTGGTGTCGGACTACGCCGAGCTCAGCGTCCGCCAGCGGCGCGCGCTGGACGAGCACTTCCGCGAGCAGGTGTACCCGGTGCTCACCCCGCTGGCGGTGGACCCTGGGCACCCCTTCCCCTTCATCTCCAACCTGAGCCTGTCGCTGGCGGTGCTGATGCGCCACGCGGCGCGCAACACCTACCACTTCGCCCGGCTCAAGGTGCCCATGCAGCACGGGCGCTGGGTGGCCGTGCCGGACTCGCCGCACCGCTTCCACCTGGTGCCGCTGGAGCAGGTGATCCAGGCGAACGTGGCGCAGCTCTTCCGGGGGATGGAGATCGTGAGCGCCCACCCCTTCCGCGTCACCCGCAGCGCCTCGGTGGAGCGCGGCGGCGACGACGACGGGAGCGAGGACCTGCTGGCGCTCATCTCCGAGGAGCTGCGGGAGCGCCGCTTCGCGCCGGTGGTGCGGCTGGAGGTGGACCGCGAGATGCACCCCGAGGTGCGCGAGCTGCTGGTGCGCGAGCTGGAGCTGGAGGGGCAGGACGTGTACGAGGCGCCGGGCCTCATCGCCCTCTCCGACGTGATGGTGCTGGCCGACCTCGACCTGCCGCAGCACCGCTTCGAGCCGTGGGAGCCGGTGGTCCCCGAGGCGCTGCAGCACGAGGGCGAGACGGAGGAGGAGCGCAACATCTTCTCCATCATCCGCCGCGGCGACGTGCTGGTGCACCACCCGTACGACTCCTTCCCGGCCAGCGTGCAGCGCCTGCTGGACGAGGCTGCCGCCGACCCGCGGGTGGTCGCCATCAAGCAGACGCTCTACCGCACCGGCGGCGAGGCGTCGCCGATCGTGAAGGCGCTGGTGCGCGCGGCCGAGCGCGGCAAGCAGGTGGCGGTGCTGATCGAGGTCACCGCGCGCTTCGACGAGGAGAACAACATCCGCGGCGCGGAGATGCTGGAAGAGGCCGGCGTGCACGTGACCTACGGGCTGGTGGGGCTCAAGACCCACAGCAAGGTCACGCTGATCGTGCGCGACGAGGGCGGCCCGCCGCGCACTTACTGCCACATCGGGACGGGGAACTACCACACGCGCACCTCGCGGCAGTACAGCGACCTGGGGCTGCTGACCTGCCACGACGAGATCGGCGACGACATGGTGAACCTCTTCCACTTCCTCACCGGCTACGCCCCCGACCAGCAGTACACCCGCCTGATCGTGGCGCCGCGCGACATGCGGCGCGTGTTCGAGGAGCGCATCCGCCGCGAGGTGGAGCACCAGCGCCGCCGCGGCAACGGCCGCATCGTCGCCAAGATGAACGCGCTTGACGATCCCGGCCTGATCCGCGAGCTGTACCGCGCCAGCCGCGAGGGGGTGAAGGTAGACCTGATCGTGCGCGGGCACAGCCGGCTGCGGCCGCGGCTGCCGGGGTACAGCGAGAACATCCGGGTGGTGAGCCTGGTGGGACGGTTCCTGGAGCACGACCGCGTCTACCACTTCGCCAACGGCGGCGACGCCGAGGTGTTCATCGGCAGCGCCGACTGGCGCGAGCGCAACCTGAACGAGCGGGTGGAGACGCTGGTCCCGGTGCTCGACCAAGCGCTCCGCGAACGGCTGGAGCGGCTGCTGGACGCCGCCCTCTCGGACAACCGCCTTGCCTGGGAGCTGCAGGCCGACGGCCAGTGGCTCCCGCGCACCCCCTCCCCCGGCGAGCCCGACGTGGACTACCACGACCTGCTGATGCGCGACGCCCTGGAGCGCAGCCGCCGCGGCGCGCGCCCGTGGGAGGTGATGCTGTAAACGACAGGGACGATATCACACAGAGGGACTAGAGGGACCTGAGAACAGCCCGATGTTCTCTGGTCCCTCTGGATCCTGGTATGAACCACCATTATAAAAACGCTGGCTCCTCACCACCCTCCGCGGCTGACGCCCTCCACCGCGACGCGCCAGATCCGCACGGTGCTCGTCGCGCCGGTGACGGGGTCGCTGGTCTCGGTGCGGACGTCGATCTCCTCCACCGCCCAATCCATCTCCTCCATCCGGTCGCGAAACTCGCCGAAGTACGCCCGCCCAGGGTCCGCGAGCAGCATCTGGCCACCGTCGGCGAGGATCCTCGGCAGCAGTTCCGCCACCGCCTCACCGTTACGCTGTTCGTAGACGACGTCAGCCGCGACGATCAAGTCCCACTGGTCATTCGCGGGTGGATCGCGCCAGTCGAGCAGCGCCGTCCGGAGCGGGGCGAACCCGTTGCGCCGCGCATTTGCCTCCGCGAAGCGCAACGCGTCCGCGTAGTAGTCCGTCGCGAGCGGATCGGCGCCCAGGCTGCGCAGCGCGAGGGAGGGGAGCGCCACCCCCGCGCCGAGCTCCACGATCCGCCTCGCGGAGGGCGGCCGGTCGAGCAGGTGCCGCGTGAGTCCCCGCGCCGAAGGCCAGAGGTCGGCCCAGTACGGCATGCGCTCGTCCGCCTCGAACTCCGCCTCGTCGATGAGCGCGTCCGCCGCGCGCGGGAGCAGCATGCGCACGCGGAAGTCCCGGTGGGCGAACGCCTCCTCGCGCAGGTCGAAGCGCGCCCGGAGCTCCGCTTCGCCCGTTTCGTCGGCCGGCGAGTCGATCGAAGCCGCCTCTGTCATGCCGCAGATCGGGCGGCCTCGGGCAGCACGACCGGCACCCCGCGCTGCTCCGCCAGCTTCGCAACGACTTCGGGATGGTCGCGGAGCACGCGCAGCAGGGTGTCGGCGGTCGCGTTCTGCGCCACGGTGCCGCGCTCCCACCGCACCACCGTCTTCTCCCCCGAGTTGATCAACTTCTCGAGATTGGCTTGTGAGAGGCCGTAGATTGCCCTCAACTCGCGGATCTCCTGCGGAGTGAGGAGCCCATCTTCCCGGCGAACGGCGGCGGCCGCGCGGCGCAGGGTCTCATCGCCCATGGCTCCGACCGTAAAGGTCTCGCCGCACTTGGCACAGCGGTAGAACTCGTCATCGATGGTGACTCGTCGCGCGCCCATTGGGACCTCGCGCCGCTCCTGAACCAGCCGCGCGGTGTTCCCGCAGAGATAGCACTTGTGCTCCATGTCCTCCTCATTTCCGCTTGCACTGGATCACCACCGCGAACCCCGCGGAGTCGATCTGCAGCTTGATGTAGAAGTCGCAGCCGCAAAATGGCAGATGATAGACATCCTGCCAGAGGTCGGGGAATCGGCCCGACGGCATCGATTTGTAGAAATGGCTCGGATCGAGCAACAACACGGCCTCGATGATGTCCAGGCGATCGAGTCCCGCCTCCGCGCCCCCGTCAAGCGCCACGTTGGTTATGACACACGAAAGCTCACCCTGCCCGACCAGCCGCTGCACCTCCTCCAAGTCGTACATGGGTGCATCGCTCCTCTTGAATGGTAGCATCTTGCTACCTGCATCTCAAGTGCTGCATCGTCCTTCTCCGCGTTGTCCAGTCCAGGTGTGGGTATTTGTCGCCCCGCACGAAGCTGTGCCACCGTAAGGAGATAGCGCGGCAGAAGCTATACAGTCGTGGTGGCCTGAGGTGGCTGGATACAAGCGGAGATATCCGTCGCCGAACAACGCTCGGGATGCCCGCTCACTCGCCGGGCGACAGTGATCGAACAACCGCTGTCGCAATCGACTCGCAAAGAAGCGGGGCGCCCTCTCGCGAAGGCGCCCCGTGTGCTGGTGGGTTTCGTGCCGCCGCGGCTTCAGACCTCGGCGTAGTCCTCGATCGGGACGCAGGCGCAGATCAGGTTGCGGTCGCCCGCGGCGTTGTTCACGCGGCCCACGAAGGGCCAGAACTTCTGCTCGCGCAGCCACCCCGCCGGCCAGGCCGCCCGCTCGCGGCTGTACGCGTGCTCCCACTCGTCCGCCGTGACCACGCCGGCGGTGTGCGGCGCGTGCTTCAGCGGGTTGTCGCGCCGGTCCAGGATCCCCAGCTCCACCTCGCGGATCTCCTCGCGGATGGCGATCATCGCGTCGCAGAAGCGGTCGAGCTCGGCCAGGCTCTCGCTCTCGGTGGGCTCGATCATCATCGTCCCCGCCACCGGGAAGGAGACGGTGGGGGCGTGGAAGCCGTAGTCGATCAGCCGCTTGGCCACGTCTTCCACCTCGACGCCCGCCGAGCCCTTGAGCTGCCGCAGGTCGATGATGCACTCGTGCGCCACCGTGCCGTTGGCGCCGCGGTAGAGCACGGGGTAGTGGTCCTCCAGCCGCTTCGCCACGTAGTTCGCGTTCAGGATGGCGACCTTCGTGGCCAGCGTGAGCCCCTCCGCGCCCATCAGCTTGATGTAGACCCAGGAGATCGGGAGGATGCTGGGGCTCCCCCAGGGCCCCGCCGACACCGCCCCGTGCTCGCCCTGACCCACCGGGACCACCGGGTGTCCGGGGAGGAAGGGGCGCAGGTGCTCGGCCACGCAGATCGGCCCCATCCCCGGCCCGCCGCCGCCGTGCGGGATGCAGAAGGTCTTGTGCAGGTTCAGGTGACAGACGTCGGCGCCGAAGT
This sequence comes from Longimicrobium sp., assembly GCA_035995965.1. Taxonomy (GTDB): domain Bacteria; phylum Gemmatimonadota; class Gemmatimonadetes; order Longimicrobiales; family Longimicrobiaceae; genus Longimicrobium. The sequence continues at coordinate 4,594 of DASYJZ010000734.1, forward strand.
CGCCGGGGCGGCAGAGGCCCACCTGCGCGTTCATGTTGGCGCCGTCCATGTACACCTGCCCGCCGTGGCGGTGGATCACGTCGCAGACCTCGCGGATCCCCTCCTCGAACACGCCGTGCGTGGACGGATACGTGACCATCAGCGCGGCCAGCCGGTCCGCGTGCTGCTCCGCCTTCGCGCGCAGGTCGGCGAGGTCGATGTTCCCGTCCGCGTCCGTCCCCACGACCACGACCTTCATCGCCGCCATCACCGCGCTCGCGGGGTTGGTGCCGTGCGCGGACTGCGGGATCAGGCAGACGTCGCGGTGCCCCTCACCGCGGCTCTCGTGGTAGGCGCGGATGCAGAGTAGCCCGGCATACTCCCCCTGCGAGCCGGCGTTGGGCTGCAGTGACACGGCCGCGAAGCCGGTGATCTCGCCCAGGTCGGCCTCGAGCTGCCGGAAGAGCTCCTGGTAGCCGCGCGTCTGCTCCAGCGGCGCGAAGGGGTGGATGCGGCTGAACTCGGGCCAGGAGACGGGGAACATCTCCGCCGTGGCGTTCAGCTTCATGGTGCACGAACCCAGCGGGATCATGGAATGGGTCAGCGACAGGTCGCGCCCCTCCAGCCGCCGGATGTAGCGTAGCATCGCCGTCTCGCTGCGGTGCGTGCGGAAGACGGGGTGCGTGAGGTATTCGCTGCTGCGCGTGAACGGCGCCGCGAACCCGGTGTCGACGGCGTCGGCCAGCTCCGTCACGCTGAAGGGGAGCGGCGAGCCGCGGTTCAGCGCCACCAGCAGCGCGTCGAGGTCCTCCACCCCCACCGTCTCGTCGAGCGCGACGCAGATCGCGGTCTCGCCCAGCGCCCGCACGTTGCAGCCGCGCTCGCGCGCCGCGGCCACCACCGACGCCTGGCGGCTGCCCACGTCGATGCGTACGGTGTCGAAGAAGACGTCGTGCTCGATGGCGTGCCCCAGCGTCCGGGCGCCCTCGGCCAGCATGGCGGCGAAGCGGTGCACGCGCCGGGCGATCTCGCGCAGCCCCTCGGCGCCGTGGTAGACGGCGTAGAACGACGCCATCACCGCCAGCAGCACCTGCGCCGTGCAGATGTTGCTGGTGGCCTTCTCGCGGCGGATGTGCTGCTCGCGCGTCTGCAGCGCCATCCGCAGCGCGCGGTTTCCATTGGCATCGGTGGACACGCCGATGATGCGCCCCGGGATCTGCCGCTTGTACTCGTCGCGGCAGGCGAAGAACGCCGCGTGCGGCCCGCCGTACCCCAGCGGCACCCCGAAGCGCTGGGTGTTCCCCACGGCGATGTCGGCGCCCCACTCGCCCGGCGGCGTGAGCAGCGCCAGCGAGAGCAGGTCCGCCGCCACGGTGACGATCGCCCCCTCTTCGCGCGCGCGGACCGCGAAGCCGGCGTAGTCCACCACCGCGCCGTCCGTGGCCGGGTACTGCAGCAGCACGCCGAAGACGGGGGTGGAGAAGTCGAACGCGTCGTGGTCGCCGACGATGACTTCGATGCCGCGGGCGCCGGCGCGGGTCCGCACCACGTCGATGGTCTGCGGGTGGCAGCCCGCGGAGACGAAGAAGGCGTTGCGCTCGGCCGAGCCGGAGACGTGGTACGCCAGCGCCATGGCCTCGGCGGCGGCGGTGCCCTCGTCGAGGAGGCTGGCGTTGGCGATGGGGAGGCCGGTGAGGTCGATCACCACCGTCTGGAAGTTGAGCAGCGCCTCCAGCCGGCCCTGCGCGATCTCGGCCTGGTAGGGTGTGTACTGCGTGTACCAGCCGGGGTTCTCCAGCACGTTGCGCTGGATCACGGGCGGCACGATGCAGTCGTGGTAGCCCATGCCGATGAACGAGCGGAGGACCTGGTTCTTCAAGGCCAGCTTCCGCAGCTCGTTCAGCAGCTCGTACTCGCTGCGCTCCGGCCCCAGCATCAGCGGGCGCCGCATGCGGATGGACGCCGGGATGGTGGCGTCGATCAGCTCGTCGAGCGAGCCGTAGCCCAGCGTCTCGAGCATCCGCGCGACCTCGGCCGCGTCGGGGCCGACGTGGCGGCGCACGAAGGTGTCGGAGTGCGTAAGTGCCGATCTATCCACAGCGTACGGTTCCTGTTCGATGGACGGGGATGGAATCGGCGGAATCTAGACGATCCCCGGCGCGTGGGCAAACCATGCGTGTGAAAGGCGCGAACGTGCGAGCGTGTGGCGAGGACGTCCGGCGCCGCTCCGCTGCGGACGATGCGCGAGGACGGCCCCGTCCGGATGCCACCCGGATTCCGTCTTCGCCCGTCCGGGGATGGTCCCGGCCGGAGCGAGGAAGACGGCCACTTGTGGCTTCTTCACTAGCCCCTCTTGTGGCAAACGCGGCGGTGGCGTAGGCTGTCCAGTGTACCGAAACCGCATTTATACGGATTGGACGGCCGCAGCGCCGTCCCACTCAGCGGAGGGCGCGTGGCAGCGCCTGACCGCCGCTCGCTCGTGGAGGCGATTCGCGAGGCCGTGAAGCTCGCGATCGAGGCCACCTCGCTGCGTGCGGTCGCGCGCGCCGTGGACATGAGCCCGATGGGCCTCAAGCACTTCGTGGAGGGGACGCAGCCCTACAGCGCCACGCGACGCAAGCTCATCGCGTGGTACGCCGTGTACCAGGCCGAGGCGGGCGGCTTTTCCGCCGACTCCGTCCGCGCCGGTCTGGTGCTGATGATGGACGGCATTCCCGAGTCCGGCCGCGCCAGGGCGGCGGCGGTGCTCCTCGACGACGTGCGGAAGCTGCACGCCGAGCTCGGGACCCGCCCGCCCGCGTGGCTGGCCGACCTGCGAGCGGACCCGGGCCTGGGCGAGTAGCCCCCGCGTCCCGCGACGACACGAAGTCCCCGGCGGATGCTCCCGCCGGGGACTTCGTCGTGTTCGACGGGAACCCGAGCCGCGTCAGGCGATCATCAGCATCGGGTCCTCGAGGTAGCCCTTCAGCGTCTGGAGGAACTGCGCCCCGGTGGCGCCGTCGATCACCCGGTGGTCGCAGGAGAGGGTCACGCGCATCCGCTGGCGGACGGCCATGTCGCCCTTCGCGTCCACCACCACCTTCGGGGAGATGGCGCCCACCGCCAGGATCGCCGCCTCGGGCGGGTTGATCACCGCGGTGAACTCCTCGATCCCGAACATCCCCAGGTTCGACAGGGAGAAGGTGGAGCCGGTGTACTCCTCCGGCTTGAGCTTCTTCTCCCGCGCGCGCCCGGCCAGCTCGCGCACCTCCGTAGCGATCTCCGCCACGCCCTTGCGGTCCGCGTCGCGCACGACAGGCGTGATCAGCCCCTCGTCGACCGCGACGGCCACGCCGATGTGCACGTGGTCGTGGAAGCGGATCGCATCGCCCGTCCACGAGGCGTTCACCCAGGGATGCTTCCGCAGGGCGGCGGCGACCGCCTTGATGATCAGGTCGTTGGGGCTGACCTTCACCCCCTGGTCGGCGAAGCGCTCGTTGATCCGCGCCCGCAGCCGCATCGACTCCCCCATGTCGACCTCGACGGTGAGGAAGAAGTGCGGGATGGGGCCGATGGACTGCGCGAGCCGCTTCGCGATGGTCTTGCGCATCGGCGAGAGCGGCTGGTCGCGGTAGCCCTCCCCGGCCTGCGCCGGCGGGGCAGAGGGCGCCGCCGCGGGCTTTTCGGCAGATGCGGGTGCGGCGGGCTGCTGCGCCTGCGCGCCACCCTCCATCGCCGCCTCCACGTCGCGCTTGACGATGCGGCCGCCCGGACCCGAGCCCTGCACGCCGCCGAGCTGCACGCCCGACTCCGACGCCATCTTCCGCGCCAGCGGCGACGCCTTCACCCGCCCGTTGCCCGACGAGGCCTCCGTCCCCGCATCTCCCTTTGCCTCCGGCGGCTCAGGCGCCGCGGGGGCGCTCTCCTTCGAGGTGCCGTCCGGCGCGGGGGTCGGCGCCGCGGTGGAGGGGGTGGCCTCCGCCGGGGTGCCGCGCTCGGCCGAGTCGGGCTCGGTCTCGCCCGCCGCGGCGACGGCGGCCGCCCCCTGGCCCACGTCGGAGCCGGCGGCCTGCGCCACCTTCTCCTGCGCGGGCGCCTCGGCGGCGGACGGGGCCTGCTCCGCCTTGACCTCGGCACCGCCGGTGAGCGCGGAGACGTCCTCGTCGGGCCCGGCGATCACGGCGATCACGGTGCCCACGTTGGCGGTGTCGCCGTCGCCGATCAGGCGCTTGCGCAGGATGCCGGAGCCGCGGGCCACCAGCTCCATGGTGGCCTTGTCGGTCTCCACCTCGGCCAGGACGTCGCCCTCCTTGACCTCGTCGCCCTCGTTCTTGAGCCACGTGGCGAGGCGCCCCTCCTCCATCGTGGGCGAGAGCGCCTCCATGTAGACTTTCGTTGCCATGTCGGTCCCGTAGAAAGTGCCCAGTGCCCAGTGCCCAGTGCCGAGTAGCCAGGTGTGTTCCTGGGCACTTGGCACTAGGTACTGGGCACTTATCTGTACAGCACCCGGTTCACCTTCTCCACCACCAGCTCGGCGCTGGGCTTCACGGCCTTCTCGAGCACCTTGGCGTACGGCATCGGCACGTCGGCCTGGGTGACGCGCAGGATCGGCGCGTCGAGCATGTCGAACGCCTCCTCCTGGATCAGCGCCGCGACCGTCGCGGTGATGCCGCCGAAGGGCCAGCCCTCCTCCACCAGCACGACGCGGTTCGTCTTCGCCACCGTGGCGAGGATCGCGTCCACGTCCAGCGGGCGGATGGAGCGCAGGTCCAGCACCTCGGCGTTGATCCCGTCCTTCTCCAGCATTCCCGCGGCCTGGAGCGCCACGTGGATCATCTTGCCGTGGGTGATGATGGAGACGTCGCTCCCCTCGCGCTTCACCTCGGCCACGCCGAGCGGGATCACGAAGTCGTCGTCGTCCGGCACCTCGCCCTTGAGGTTGTAGAGCATCTCGCCCTCGAAGAACGCCACCGGGTCGTCGTCGCGGATGGCGGCCTTGAGCAACCCCTTGGCGTCGGCCGGGGTGCCGGGGACGACCACCTTGATCCCCGGGTAGTGCGCCACCTGCGACTCGAGCGACTGGGAGTGCTGCGCCGCGAGCTGCAGCGCCGCGCCCGTCGGTCCCCGGAAGGTGATCGGCAGCTTGAACTGCCCGCCGCTCATCGACCGCAACTTCGCCGCCGAGTTGAAGATCTGGTCGAACGCCAGGATGGCGAAGTTCCAGGTCATGAACTCGATCACCGGCCGGATCCCCGTCATCGCCGCGCCGACCCCGAGCCCCGCGAACCCGAGCTCGGTGATCGGCGTATCCACGACGCGCATCTCGCCGTACTTGTCCAGCAGCCCCTTCGACACCTTGTAGGCGCCGTTGTAGACGCCGACCTCTTCGCCCATGAGGAAGACGTCGGGATCGCGCTGCATCTCCTCGTCGAGCGCCTGGTTCAGCGCTTCCCGGTACGTGACGACAGCCATCTCAGCGCCCCCTCATGTCGAAGTACAGCCGGCCATTCACGTCTTCTTCGGCGTAGATGTCCTTGTAGGCCTCGTCGGCCGACGGCTCGGGGGACTTCTCGGCGAACTCGGCGGCCGCTTCGGAGATGCGCTTGGCCTCGGCGTCCATCTCCTCCAGCTCCTGCTGGCTGAGGATGTCGTTGCGCGCGAGCAGCCCGGCGAAGATGCTGATGGGATCGTTCGCCTTCTCCTTCTCCACGTCTTCCTTCGTCCGGTAGACGCCGGAGACGGGGTCGGACATCGAGTGGCCGACGTAGCGGTAGGTGCGCGCCTCGATCAGGGTGGGGCCTTCGCCGGCGCGGGCGCGCTCGGCGGCCTCGGCGGCCACGCGGTACATGTCGAGCACGTCCATCCCGTCGCCCACGGCGCTGGGCATGGCGTAGGCGCTGGCCTTCTGCCAGATGTCGTAGAGCGACGCGGCGCGCTCCCAGGCGGTGCCCATCCCGAAGCGGTTGTTCTCCACGATCAGGATCAGCGGCAGCTTCCAGAGCGCGGCCATGTTCAGCGACTCGTGGAACGCGCCCTGGTTCACCGCCGCCTCGCCGCAGTACACCTGCATGACGCGGTCTTCCTTGCGGTACTTGATCTTCCAGGCCACGCCCAGCGCCAGCGGGATCTGGCCGCCCACGATGCCGTGGCCGCCCAGGTAGTTCTTCTCCACGCTGAACATGTGCATGGAACCGCCCTTGCCGCCGCTGCACCCGTCAGCGCGGCCGTAGAGCTCGGCCATCACCGCGCCGGCCTCGATGCCGGTCTGCAGCGCGTGCACGTGCTCGCGGTAGGCGGTCATCACGTAGTCGTCCTTCCGCAGGGCGTGGATCGCCCCCACGGCGACGGCCTCCTGGCCGATGTATAGGTGGCAGAACCCGCCGATCTTGCCCAGCGCGTACGCTTCGGCCGCCTTCTCCTCGAAGCGCCGCGCCAGCAGCATGTCGTGCATCATCTGCCGCAGCTGGTCGCGCTCGAAGCCCTGGAGGCGCTCCTCGTCGCTCTTCGGCGGCCGCTCGGGCGCGGGTGCGGTCTCCGGCGTCGCCGCGCGGCTCTCCGCCTTCCGCGTCTTGGTCTCGGTCATCGTATCCATCTCTCTCGAACCGGCTCGCTTCCTCGGGTTCGTGTCGTCCGTCGCGTGCTCCGCCTCAGGTGGGGGCGGGAAACAGGTTCCGGTAGACCTCGGCGAGCGTGAGCTCGCAGCCCACCGCGGGCAGCGCCACCCTGTCCTCGAGGCGCTGGTAAACCGTGCAGGGCCACTCGCCGCCGGCGCCGCGCGCATATACCTCGACCCGTGGCTCCTTCTGCGACACCAGCACATAGGCGGCCAGCGACTCCACGCGCCGGTACGCCCGTGCCTTGGTGCTGCGGTCGTGCCGCTCGGTGCCGGGCGAGAGCACCTCGAACACCACCGTGGGGTTGGTCACCACGTCCTGGACGCGGTCGACGAACCGTGCCTCGCCGCAGAGCACCATCACGTCAGGGTACGCAAAGCCGCTCCCCAGCTCGATCTGCACCTTCAGGTCGGTCTGATACACGCGGCACCCGCTGCCCATCCGGAAGTACAGGTGGGCGGAGATGTTCTGGGCGATCGCCACGTGGCGCTCGGAAGCGCCCGCCATCGCCACGACATCGCCGTCGAAATACTCGCTGCGGTACTCGGCCCTCCGCTCGCGCACCAGGTACTGGCGCGGGGTGTAGCGGTACGGGCGGGATGGGACCTGGGTGTCCGTGGTGCTCGGCACGGCGGCCTCTCCGGACGAGGGTGACGAAGGCGACGACGTTTCGTCGGCTTCTCCGCCGCTCTCCCTGTCGATTTCCTCCTGCTCCGCCTCGAGCAGGGCAAGGTCGCGCATCAGCCGTTCGTACATCTCGTGAATCGCCTCGGGCGTGTGCACCCCCCGGCGATCCCCGGCCCCCTTGCGCGCTCGGCTCACAGCCCGCCGATCTGCACCAGCCGCCGCGCGGGCGGGCCGGCGAATGCCGCACGGGCCGCCGCCTCCTCGGCGTCGATGTGGGCGCCTGCCTCGGCGTCGGGCTCCAGGATCTCGGTGATCCGGCCGGGGCCATCGGGGTCGATGGTGCGCGCCTGCTCGCGGGCGTGGTAGGAGGAGCGCACCAGCGGGCCGCTCTCCACGTGCCCGAAGCCCAGCTCGCGCTCGCCGATCTCCTTCCAGCGGCGGAACTCGTCGGGGGTCACCCAGCGGTCCAGCGGCACGTGGTGCTCGCTGGGGCGCAGGTACTGGCCGAGGGTGAGCACGTCGACCGCCGCCTCGCGCAGGTCGCGCATCGACTGGTAGATCTCGTCTTCGGTCTCGCCCATCCCCAGGATGATGGCGCTCTTGGTGAGCTGCCGCGGGTCGAGCCGCTTGGCCGCGCCCAGCACCGAGATGGAGCGCCAGTAGCGGCCGCCGGGGCGCACCCACCGCGACAGCCGCTCCACGGTGTCGAGGTTGTGCGCCAGGATCTCGGGGCGCGCCTCCACCACCGCGCGCAGCGCCGCCTCGTTCCCCTTGAAGTCGGGGATCAGCACCTCGACCGTGCAGCCGGGGACGCGCTCGCGCACCTGCCGGATGGTCTCGGCGTAGATGGCCGCGCCGCCGTCGCCCAGCTCGTCGCGGTTCACCGAGGTGATCACCGCGTGCTCCAGCCCCATCGACGCCACCGAGTCGGCCACGCGCCGGGGCTCGTCCCAGTCCAGCTCCGCGGGCATCCCGTGGGCGACCGCGCAGTACTTGCAGGCGCGGGTGCAGACGTCGCCCAGGATCATGAAGGTGGCGGTGCCGCTCTCCCAGCACTCGCCGATGTTGGGGCAGTGGGCCTCCTCGCACACGGTGTGGAGGCCCTGCGAGCGCATCAGCTGCTTCAGCCGCAGGTAGTTGGCTCCGCCGGGCGCGCGCACCTTCAGCCACTCGGGCTTGCGCGCGCGGTGCGCCACCGGCTCGCGCCCCTCGGCGCGCGGCAGGTTGACCGTGCCCTTGCTCTTGACCAGCCCGTTGTCCTTCCCCTGCGGCGCATAGCCGCCGATGGCGGGAATCTCGGGCGCCTGGGTGCTCATATCTCCATCTCCCGGGCGGCGGTCGCGCCGCCCGCGGAATCATCGTGCGTCGGCCACGGCAGACGCGGACGGCGGGCCCGGGGCGCGGGTCACCCGGACCGCACGTCCCGTTCCGCCCGTGGCTCGGAAACGTCGAAACCTACTCATCGCACACGCGTGGAGCAACGGATCCCCGTCCTCACGGCAGACATGCCGCGGGCGAGGCCGGCGAAACCGGTCGCGGCCGCGCCTGGGGCGATCGCCCTCTTTCGTGGTCTCCCGTGCGTGGTTACATACGTAATCGACCCACGGGCTCCGCCCGCGGCCCGGCCACCCACCGCCGTCCGGGTTCATCCAACCATCCGGAGAGCGCGTTATCGACGATGACCGTTGCGCTTCAACCCGCAGTCGAGGCACTCGACCGGCGCTACCGCGCGTACTTTTCCCCCGGAGAGGAGGTGCCGTTCGCCGTCCGCGCCGCCGGCGACGGCAAGGCGCACCGCCTGGGCCCGGGCGAGCCGCGGTTCACCCTGGTCGCCAACACCCCCCGCGGCGTGTCGTCCCTCACCAGCCTGGACCTGCTCGCCGTCACCACCGCGTACCTGAACGGGGACGTGGACCTCGAAGGCGACTTCCTCACGGCGATCAACATCCGCGACTTCTTCTCCGACCGGCACCCGCTGCAGTACGCGTGGCGCTTCGTGCAGCCGCTGCTCTGGGGGCAGGTGAAGAGCGACAAGAAGTGGATCGCGCAGCACTACGACTACGACCAGGACTTCTACCGCCTCTGGTTGGACCCCCGGCACCGCTGCTACTCGCACGGGATCTTCGCGCGCGACGACGAGCCGCTCGAAGACGCGATGACGCGCAAGCTGGACTTCGCGCTCGACTCCGTGGGCGCGAAGCCGGGCGACCGGGTGCTCGACATCGGCGGGGGATGGGGCGCGATGACCGAGCACGCGGGGAAGCGGGGCATCCGCGTCACCTCGCTCACCATCTCGAAGGAGTCGGAGGCGTTCCTGAAGGCGCTGATCGAGCGCGAGGGGATTCCCTGCGAGGTTCGGCGCGAGCACCTCTTCGAGCACCAGCCCACCGAGCGCTACGACGCCATCGTGAACCTGGGCGTGACCGAGCACCTGCCGGACTACGCGGCGACGCTCAAGAAGTACTCGGCGCTGCTGAAGCCGGGCGCGAAGATCTACTTGGACGCGAGCGCCACCCGCCGGAAGGGCGGACACGCCGCGTTCCTGGAGAAGTACATCTACCCCGGCAACGGGTCGCTGATGTGCCTGCACGAGTACCTGGCCGAGGTGGCGGAGAGCCCCTTCTACCTTCGCGGCGTGTGGGACGACCGGCACAGCTACTTCCTGACGCTCAAGGGCTGGGCCGAGAACCTGGACCGTGGGCGCGCCGAGATCGAGCAGCGTTGGGGCAAGGCGCTCTACCGCAAGTTCCAGCTCTACCTCTGGGGCGCCGCCGACGGCATGCGCCTCGACCGCAACCAGGCGTATCGGGTGGTGCTGGAGAACCCGGCCTGACCGCCGATGTCCCTCGCCACCGGAGCCATTGGGCCGCCGATACCGCCTGCCGCTTCGCCCGTCGTGCGGAGCGCCGAGGCGTTCCTGGCGCGGCTCTTTCCCGCGCCGCGGCACTTCGACGTGCGGCTGTGGGACGGCACGGTGCTGCCGGCGCAGGGCGAATCCACCTTCACCCTGGCGGTGAACGCGCCAGGGTCGCTGCGGCGCATGTTCCGGGTGCCGCTCGCGCTGTCGCTGGGCGAGGCGTACGTGCGCGGCGACTTCGACATCGAGGGGGAGGTGTGGGCAGCCGCGCCGGGGATGCA
>DASYJZ010000735.1:0-8660 GCA_035995965.1 Longimicrobium sp.
GCAGAGAGCTGGACGGTCTCCCTGCGGCTCCGCGTGAGATATCCTCTGGGATTCGGATCAGATCCGCTCCCGGAACCAAGCAGCCACGGCGTCCTCTGGAATCCTGATACGCTCGTCTGCAACGGACATCGTCAAACGGTACAGTTCCTCGCCGGCCACGTGGAGCCGCTTCCCGTTCACCGCGAGAAACACCAGCGCGACCGCCAAGCCCGTCCGCTTGTTCCCGTCGACGAACCCCTGCGACTGCGCGAACCCGTACAGGTACGCAGCCGCCAGATCGGCCAGATCGACTTCAAGCCCGCCGTAATGCCATCGGTTCACGGGCCGGTTCAGAGCCGACTCCACAACCCCGCGATCCAGCACCCGGGGGGAGCCCCCGAAACGCTCCAACTGCTGGGCGTGAATCAGGTGGAGCGTTCCCGGATCGATCCGCAGGGGCTCGTCCATCCCTATTTCGCGAGTGCCGCGAAGACATCCCTGTACTCGTCCATGATCTCCGCATGCGCCCGCAGCATGCCGGCGCGATCGGGATTGGACGCGGAAACGTGGTACCCGCCCGCGCCATCCTCCACCCAGAAGAGCTCGTCTCCCGGGTTCACCCCCATGCGGCGAGTCGCTTCCGTCGGAATGGTCGTGGAAACGGAGCCTCCCTGCGCTCGGGCCTTGCTGGTCAGCATTGGCATCGGTCGACCTCGGAGTCGTGGGTCAGGTCTCCAGGGAAGCTGTGCAACAATAGTTCCACTGTCAACCGGCAGCGGCCTCGCACGGAAACGCGGAGCCGCGGAGATGATCTGTCCGCGTCTCCGCGACTCTGCCTTAACCCTTCTGTTTGTCAGCCCGGGCTGCGAAGAACGACGGAGAGCACCTCGGCCTCGAAGCGCCGCGTCAGCCCCGCGTGGCCGGAGGCCGCCAGGTCGCGCAGCGAGCCCCCGGTGAGCTGGCGCGCCAGGCGGCTGAGGGTGTGGGGATGGATGCCGACCTCGTCGGCCACGTCGGCCCAGGCGAGCTCGGCGGTCTTGCGCTGCGTGGCCCGCAGGAGCAGCAGCCAGTGCACGAAGTCCTGCAGGCGCAGGTCCGCGTCGGCACCCACGGCGCTCTTCCAGTGGGTCCACAGGGTGCGGCGGTCACACCCCGCGACGGAGGCGAGCCGCTCCACGGTGCGGATGCCGCGCCGCTCGTCGCACGCGAGCGCCAGTGCCTCGCGCAGGCGCGGCGGCAGGTGCGCGGCCTCCCGCAGCTCAGCCGCCAGCCCGGGCGGCACCGAGGGCGAGGGCACGATGGGGCGCCGCGCCGCCCGGGAGACGTCGACGGCGGCGTGGCCCGGGAGGGGGGCGCGCGGTCCCGGCGCGCGGCCGGCGAAGAGGGAGAGCGGCGGTGCGAACATGGGGGAGTGCGGCGCGGGGTGGGCGGCGGCGCGGCTCCGGCCGCGCTACGGGTGTTTTGCAACGCGCGACCGTCACGAATTGTGACATTCGGATGCCGCGGCGGGGCGGCATGGTTGCCAGCACGGCACGCGGGGCTTGTCCACGCCCCGCGCCGCCCCTACGTTCACCTCCGACAGCACGAAGCGAGGGGGCCATTCGGAAGCCGGTGTGAATCCGGCGCGGCCCCGCCACTGTGAGAGGCCCGGCGGCCCACGCCGCCGGAACAGCCCGCTCCGCGGGGGAATGCATCCCCCCGCACCGCCACTGGGCAGCACGCCCGGGAAGGTGGAGCGCCAGCCGCCTCGAGCCAGGAGACCGGCCCCTTCGCTCCCGCACGAACACCCCTCGCGGGAGGGGAGCGGGTACGAATTCCGGCCGGTGGCTCGTTCGTCCGCTCGTGGACCGCCCCGCCCGTCCTTCGCACCCGTTCCGCCCGCGCCACCGGGAAGGACGGGTTTCTTGCGTTCAGCCGCCCGCCGGCTCCGCACCACCGCCGCGGCCGCCCTCGCCGTCACGCTCGCCGCCTGCGGCGACCGCGGGAGCGGCGGCGCGCGCACGTCGGCCGCGCCCGCTGCCGACTCCGCCGTCTCGCTGGTGGACGACGCCGGGCGCACCGTCACCCTCCCCCGCCCCGCCCGCCGGATCGTCGCCCTGGTCCCCAGCGTCACCGAGACGGTGGTCGCGCTCGGCGCGGCGGACCGGCTGGTGGCGCGCACGGACTTCGACCACGGGCCCGCGGTCGACCGGCTCCCCTCCATCGGCGGCGGGCTGGACCCGAGCGTGGAGACGCTGGTCTCCCTCCGTCCCGACCTGGTGCTGGGGTGGGAGACCAACGGCCGGCCGGAGCTGCGTGACCGGCTGACCGCGCTCGGCATCCCCGTCTTCTCCATCAAGACCGAAGACACCACCGACGTCTTCCGCGCCGTGCGCAACCTGGGGCGGCTGACCGGGCGCGCGGACGCGGCCGACTCGCTCGCCCGCTCGCTGCGGTCGGAGCTGGCGGCGGTCCGCGCCTCGGTGGCCGGCGCCGCGCGGCCGACGGTCTTCTACATGGCCTGGAACGATCCGCCGCTCACCGCCGGACCGAAGACGTTCATCAGCCAGGTGATCGAGGTCGCCGGAGGCCGCAACGTCTTCGCCGACGCCACGGCGCTCTGGCCCACGGTCTCGATCGAGGAGATCGTCCGCCGGCAGCCGGAGTTCGTCGTCGTGCCAGCGGGGGAGCAGGGCGCCTCGAAGGTCGACGAGTTGAAGCGCGCCGCCGGGTGGCGCGAGCTGCGCGCCCTGCGCGAGGGGCGCGGCGTCCGGGTTCCGGCCGAGGTCGTCAACCAGCCCGGGCCGCGCCTGGGCGAGGCGGCGCGGGCGATGCGCGACGCCATCCACCCCGAGCTGCGCCGCCCGTGAGGCCCCTCGCCCGCCTCCTGCTGCTGGCGGCCGTGCTGGCGGCGGCGCTGCTGGCCGCCATCCGCCTGGGTGCGGTGCCGCTCTCGCTGCGTCAGGTCGTGGACGGCCTGCGCGGCACCGCCGACCCGACGACCGTCGCCATCGTGCGCCGGCTGCGCCTGCCGCGCGCGGTGCTCGCGGCGATGGTGGGCGGATCGCTGGCGGCGAGCGGCGCCACCTTCCAGGCGCTGCTCCGCAACCCGCTGGCGGAGCCGTACATCCTCGGCATCAGCGGCGGCGCGGCGGTGGGCGCGGTGTTCGCCATCGCGCTGGCCGGCGCCGCGGCATCGGGCGGGATCGTCGCGGCGTCGGCGCTGGCGGGCGCGCTGCTCGCCGTCGTGCTCGTCTTCCGTCTCGCGGCGGTGGCGGGGCGGGCGCTCGACACCCGCATCCTCCTGCTGGCCGGGGTGGTCGCCGGCGCCTTCTTCAACGCCTGCATCCTGCTCGCGCTGACCTTCGCGGACGCGGACGCGTTCCGCTCGGCGGTGTTCTGGATGATGGGGAGCTTCTCCAGCGCGAGCTGGCGCTCCATCGGGCTGCTGGGGGGGGCGATGGTCCCGGCGCTGGCGGTGCTGATGGCGCTCTCGCGGCCGCTGAACCTGCTCGCGGTGGGGGAGGAGACGGCCGCCTACCTGGGAACGCGGGTGGAGCGCACCAAGCTGCTGGCCTACGGGACGGCATCGCTGCTCACCGCGGGGGCGGTGGCGGTGAGCGGGGTGATCGGCTTCGTGGGGCTGGTGGTGCCGCACGTGGTGCGGATGCTCTGGGGCGCGGACCACCGCTTCCTCCTCCCCGCCTCGGTGCTGCTGGGCGCCTCGTTCGCGGTGCTGGCGGACACGCTGGCGCGCACCGCCGTGGCGCCCACGGAGCTGCCGGTGGGCGTGGTGACGGCGTTCGTCGGCGTCCCTTTCTTCGTCTACCTCCTGCGGCGGAGGACCGCGTGAAGGGGTGGCGCTGCCGCGGCGTGAGCTTCCGCTACCCCGAGGGCGCCGGCCTCGCGGTGGACTCCGTCTCGCTCGACGTCCCAGCCGGTGCCTGCACCGCCGTGCTGGGTCCGAATGGCTCGGGGAAGTCGACACTGCTGCGCCTGCTGCTGGGCACGCTCACCCCCGCCGCGGGCGAGGTAGAGCTGGACGGCCGGCCGGTGGCGCGGTGGGAGCGGCCGGAGATCGCCCGCGCGGTCGGCGTGGTGCCGCAGGGGGAGGAGGCCGCCTTCCCGATGAGCGTCCGCGAGCTGGTCGCCATGGGCCGCTATCCGCACCTGGGCCCCTGGCGGCGCGAGGGGGACGCCGACCGGCGCGCGGTTGATCAGGCGATGCGGCGCTGCGACGTGCTGGCGCTGGCGCACCGCCCCATCTCCACGCTTTCCGGGGGGGAGCGGCAACGGGCGCGGGTGGCGCGCGCGCTGGCGCAGGAGCCCGCCGCGCTCGCGCTCGACGAGCCGACCGCCGCGCTCGACGTGAGCCACGAGATGGCGATCTTCGAGCTGCTGCGCGAGCTGGGGCGTGGGGGGACGACGGTGCTGCTCGTCACCCACAATCTGAACCTGGCGGCGCGCTACGCCGATCGCCTGGTGCTGCTGGACCGCGGCGCCGTCGCCGCCGCCGGCGCGCCCGCGGAGGTGCTGACGCGCGAGACGGTGGAGCGCGTCTACGGCTGGCCCGTGCGGATCGGCCGCCATGAGGGCCCCGGCCCCGACGAGGGCGCCCCGCAGGTCATCCCCCTCGCCGGCGAGGCGTGCGCCCAGATGGCGCCCGCGCGGGAGGAGCCGAATGCCGCATAGTGCGGTTTTCTCTCCGGTCCCGAGTTCGTCGCGCGGCCGCGGCGCCCTCTCCCTGCGCCTTAGAGCGCAAACCCTCTCCCGTACCGGGCGAGGGTGGGTGGCCGCGGCAGGGATGTGCCCTGCACTCTGCCGTGCCGTGCCGGAGGTACCGCTGCCGGTTTGCGTAGCGGTCCGCCTTGGCGTCCGTTCGCCCCGGCCGCACCCCAGCGCTTCGCGCCGCCCGTCACCCTCGGACACCCCGCGGCCGGTAGTCCGCGAAGGCGGACTTCGTGTAGTTGTTGCAGCGAATTCATTCGCCCTGCTCCCTCGCCTGCTCGGAATCCTAGCGGGGCTACTCCTCCTCACCGCGTCCCCTTTGCGGGCGCAGTTCCCCGGCGAGCTGGCGGGGACCGTGACCGACGCCGCGACCGGCGCCCCGGTGGAGGCGGCCGCCGTCGAGCTGGCCGGGACCTCCGCGGCGACGCGGACGGACGCGACGGGCCGATTCCGCCTGCGCGCGCTGGAGCCGGGCGCGTACCGCATCCTCGTCCGCCGCTCCGGCTACGCCGCGCGCGAGGTGGCGGCGGAGGCGCGCAATGGCACGACGACGCGCCTCTCCATCTCCATCCAGCCGCTTCCCGTCGCCCTTGCTCCGCTGCGCGTCGCCGCGGAGTCCGCGCCGTCGGCGGGCGGCACCCTGTCGCGCGCGCAGGTCGAAGCGAGCGGCGCGCGCACGGCCGCCGAGGTGGTGGAGCGCCTCCCCGGCGTCGTCGTCCGTGGGACCGGGCCGACGGGAGCGAAGACGGTGAGCATCCGCGGGAGCGCGGCGGACGAGGTGCTGGTGCTGGTGGACGGCGTCGCGCTGAACGATCCCGTCACCGGCGAGGCGGACCTCGCCGCGGTGCCCGCGGGCTCGATCGAGCGCGTCACCGTGCTCCCGGGCGCGCGAACGGCGCGGTACGGCGCGCGCGCCCTGGCGGGTGTGGTGCTGATCGAGACGCGCGCGGCGGAAGCCCGGCAGGCCGCGGAGCTCTCCGCCGGCACGCTCGGCGAGTGGGCGGCGCGCGCGGAGACCGGCGGGTCCCTCGGCCACGGCGGATGGAGCGCCGGCGGCGGCGCGCGGCGGGTCGGCGGCGCGTTCGACTACCGGCGCGACGTCTTCGATCCCACCGTCGTCCGCCGCGCGAACGACGACTTGCGCGAGTGGAGCGCGTTCGGCGCGCTGGCGAGCACCCTCGGCGGCGGCGAGCTGCGGTTGCGGGGGGGATGGGACGCGCTGGACCGCGGGCTCCCGGGCACCGGCCACACCCCGTCGCTCGATGCGCGCGAGGAGATGGGGCGCGGCAGGGGCTCCGCCTCGTGGCGCAGGACGGGCACGCGGTCGACCGCGTCCGTCCTCCTCTCCGGCGCAACGCAGCGGGTGCGCTTCAGCGATCCCACGCCCCCCTCCGGCTTGGCGTACGACGACACCACGCGCGTCCGCACGGCGGAGCTGCGGGTGGAGGCGGAGCGCTCGCTCTCCGAGACGGCGCTCGTCCGCGGCGTGGGTGGCGGCGTGCAGGCGGGGGTGCAGCACGTGAACGCAGGCGCGCTCTCCGCGCTCGCGCCGCGGACGCGTCGCGACGTGGGCGCCTTCGCGCACGCGCTCGGGGGGGCGACGCTCGCCCGTCTCCCTGTCTCGCTCTCCGCGGTGGCGCGGGTGGACCGGGACGGGGTGACGGGCGACTGGTTCGTCTCGCGCGCGCTCTCGGCGGGGACGGCGGTGGGGGCGCTGCGGGTCGAGCTGGCCAACCGCAGCAGCTTCAGCCCGCCCTCGCTGGGTGACCAGTTCTTCCGCGAGGGAGTCGGGGTGGAACCGAACCCGGACCTCCGCCCCGAGCGCGTCCCCAACGAGTGGGAGCTCGCCGCCTCGGCGGACGCGCGCGCCGGGGCGGCGGACCTCACCCTCTCCGCCGCCGGCTACACGGGCGGCGTGAAAGGGATGATCGTGTGGCTGCCGGACTTCACCTTCCGCTGGAGCCCGCGGAACGTGGACGTGGACCGCCGCGGCGCCGACGCCCGGCTGCAGGCCGCCTTCCCGGCCGCGCGGCTGCGTCTCGCCGGCGCGTGGTCCATCGCCCGGATCACCTACGTGCAGGACGGGCACGACAGCGGGATCCAGGTGGCATACCGGCCGCAGCACTCCGGGCTCTTCTCCGCGGAGTGGTCGCCGCGCCCGTGGCGGGCGGAGCTGGCCGCGCGCTACACGGGGCTGCGCTACCCCGCGCCGGCGAAGATCAACGCGCTCCCCGGCTTCTGGAGCGCGGAGCTGAACCTCTCGCGCGAGTGGCGGATCGGCGGGTGGGCCGCCGTGACCGCGATCGACGTGGACCGGCTGTTCGGCGAGCGGCAGTCGCTGATCGCCGGGTATCCCGAGCCGGGGCGGCGGGTGCGCTTCGACCTGCGCCTGCGCCGCACCGGCATCCATCAACCCTGAAGAACGCTTTTCATCCGATGAAGAACGCACTCCCGCGCCGGCTGCTCCGGCTCGCCCTCCTCGCGCTGGCGCCTTCGGCCCTGGCAGCCTGCGACAACCCCAACACGCCGCGCGGCGCGTCGACGCGCATCGCGGTCGTCGTCAACAGCGTCGACAACTCGCTCACCCTGATCCCGGTGGACAGCGCGACCCCGCAGGTGCGCTCGGTGGGGCTCGGCTCCGTGTCCGCGTCGCCGGTGACGGTGGCCGCGCGCAAGGGCATCGCGGTGGTCCCCGAGGGGATCTATCCCTTCGCGATGCTCGTGGACCTGCGGCTGGGCGTGGTGGCGCCCGTCGCGCTCCCGGCGAACTCGGGCGCGACGGGGGTGGCGTTCCTGAACGACTCCATCGCCATCGTGGGGAACTCCAACCGCAACACGGTCACGCCGGTGAACGTGGTCCGCGCCACCGCCGGGGCCGAGGTGGCAGTGGGCGTCTATCCGCAGGCGGTGGTGGAGGGGACGGACGGCCGCGTGTTCGTGCTGAACGGCAACCTGGTGAACTTCGCGCCTGCCGGCCCGGGCACGGTGACGGTGATCGACGCGGCCGGGCACGGGGCGGGGACGGTGCAGCTGAGCGGGATCAATCCGGCGGCGGGGGTGGTGCTGGGTGGAAAGCTGTACGTGATCAACTCGGGGACGTTCGGCGGCAACAACAGCTCGCTCTCGGTGGTGAACCTCGCGACGCTGGCGGAGGAGCGCGTGGTCGGCGGCTTCGGCGCGTTCCCGGGAGCGATCGCCGCGGGTCCGGACGGGAACGTCTACGTGGGCGTGTACGGGAGCGGGATCGTGGTCTGGAACCCGACGACGCTGACCTTCGTGCGCTCCATCGGCAACCCGGTCGTCCCCGGCGGCGCCCCCCCGGTCTCCTCGCTGGGCTTCGACTCCGCGGGCCGCCTGCACACCACCAACCCGGGCGACTGCTCCTCCGCCGGGAAGGAGTACCGGCTGGTCGCCCTCGCCGTCGACCGCACGGCCGCCACCGGCATCTGCCCCTTCGCGATCACCTTCGCGGAGGTGCAGCTGGGGAACTGAGGGGCTGGGGTGAGGGTTGTCGCGCCGACCTACCAGAAGGAACATAGCCCCGGCGATAAGGGGCAGGGCTAAGCGGGATCAAGGGATACTCGCCCCGGCTGCGCAACATGGCGCGGCCGGGGCGGGCATCTGCGCAGTGAAGCAGCAGAGGTGGGGTTTTGTCGTGGGGAATATGCGAGTAAACTCGCGGCTACAACGGCACGCAGTCCGCCTTCGCGGACACCATCTCGGCGCGGAGATGAGTTCATGCGGCAGGCGTATACCCAGTTGTACCTGCACCTGGTGTGGGCGACGTGGGACAGAATGCCCCTGGTGCGACCGGAGTTCCGGGAGGCGATCTACGGATGCATTCAGGCGCAGGTGAAGAAGCACCGGTGCGAAGCGCTGGCGATCGGCGGAATCGAGGACCACGTGCACCTGCTCGTCCGGTTCCCGACGACGGCGCGGATCTCGGAGGTGGTGCAGCATGCGAAGGGCGCGTC
>DASYJZ010000736.1:0-7765 GCA_035995965.1 Longimicrobium sp.
TGCTGTGGACCGGAACGGAGATACGCGCCTGGCTCTCAGGCCGGCCGTAAATGTGGTGGCTGCCCTGGATGCGGAGCAGGAACCAGCCATGCCGCTCCAGCACCGAGCAGAATTCCTTCCCGGATACGGATTTCACACGGCGATCTCGACCACCCGTGCCCGCCCGCCGGCCTGCGCGGGTGAAACGTCGACCGAGAGGCAACCCTCGACCGCCTCATACAGGTTGCGCAGCAGTTCCTCAAAGGTATCGCCCTGCGTCGCACACCCGGGAATGGCCGGGACCTCCGCCCAGTAGCCCCCTTCCTCGGCTTCGTGCACCACGACTTTCAGCTTCAATTCAACCACCCGATCGAAGGGTTCATCGTCTCCGAGGCCGCCTCCGAACGATGCACACGCGAGCGCGGCAGGACAAGGCCCGACACTCGGAGCCGTCCGGCCGCGCGCGTGAGCTTACGGTGATCAGACAGAGGTGCGACCCGGGACGTTAAACGCGACTGGAGTCCGGCCGCACCCCGCGAGGGCGCGTCTCGCCGCACCAGGGCCAGCCGCCGAAGCCCATCCCCCGTCCGCCCAGGCTGTCGCCCCGCATCCCCTCCATCCCGCGGCTGCGCATCCCACCCCGGCCGCCGCCGCGTCCCCCGCCGCCCATCCCGCCGCGGCCCTCACCGCGGCCGAAGCGGTCGAGGCGCTCCTCGGCGGCCAGCGCGCAGGCAGCGGCGCGCTGCTCGGCATTCAGCACCGCCTGCACCGCGCCGACGCCGCGGCGCGTGTTCACCCCCATGCGCTGCAGGATGACGATGAAGTCGCGGCGCTGCGCGTCGTTGGTCGGCATGCGGATGGGGCCGCCGTTGCCGGTTCGCGTGAACCGGCTCAGCGAGTCGGCGAAGGGACGGTTCTGCTCGCGCACCGCCTCGGCGATGGAGTCGAGCGCCGTCACCTGCGGGGAGGTCAGCTTCAGCCGCTCGCGCGCGCCGATCAGCCCGTACACCGAGGGCATCTGCGCCCCGCGGTAGGCGGAGAAAAGCTCGCGCTGCAGCGAGTCGCGGGGCATGCCGCGGCCGGAGCCGGCGGGCTGCGGCCCCTCCTGCGGCTGCGGGCCGCCACACGCGGCCAGGAGCAGCAGGGCGGCGGAGAGGGAGCTGCGGATCTTCATGGGCGGACCTCGGATGCGGATGCGATTCGGGCGTCGGCAGACGACGTCCGGGTGCGATGAACTGACACCGGACGATGCAGGTCTGTTTCTAGACACGTTGCATCCCCCCGCACCCTACACGATCTTCCGCCACCACTCCGCCGCGATCTCCATACCTCCGACGATCCACGTGTGCCCATCCACCGACTCCTGCTCCCGCTGCTCGCTCTGGGAGCGATCCTGCCGGCCGATCCAGCCGCTGCCCAGGTGCGCCCCCGCGCGCGGGACGTCGGCGTCGCCGTGGGCATCCTCGCGCCCGGGCCGCTGAACGCGATCACCGACGTCGCGGGCGTGCGTGTCGGCCAGGTGACGCGTCACGAGGGCGATTCCATCCACACCGGCGTGACCGCGATCCTCCCGCACGGGGGGAACGTCTTCCGCGAGCGGGTACCGGCGGCCATCCGCGTGGGCAACGGCTTCGGCAAGCTCGTGGGGGTCACGCAGGTGCGGGAGCTGGGAGAGATGGAGACGCCGATCCTGCTCACCTGCACGCTGTGCGTCTGGCGGGCGGCGGACGCGATGGTCGGCTGGCTCCTGGCGCAGCCGGGGATGGCGGACGTGCGCTCCATCAACCCGGTGGTCGGCGAGACCAACGACGGCGGGCTGAACGACATCCGCAGCCGCCCCGTCCGCCCGGAGGACGTGGTGCGCGCGCTGGAGTCCGCGTCCGCGGGGCCGGTGGAGGAGGGTTCCGTGGGCGCCGGCGCGGGGACGGTCGCATTCGGCTGGAAGGGCGGGATCGGCACCAGCTCGCGCCAGCTCCCGCCCGCGCTCGGCGGGTGGACGGTGGGCGTGCTGGTGCAGACGAACTTCGGCGGGGTGCTGACGATCGACGGCGCGCCGGTCGGCCGCGAGCTCGGCCGATACATGCTGCAGCGCGAGCTCGCGCCGCCGCAGCAGGGCCCTGGCGACGGCGGCGACGGCAGCATCATGATGGTCGTCGCAACCGACGCGCCGCTGGACGCGCGCAACCTGGGCCGCCTGGCGGAGCGCGCCCTCACCGGCCTCGCGCGCACGGGCTCGGGGATGACGAACGGCTCGGGCGACTACGTGATCGCCTTCTCCACGCACCCCCAGGTGCGCCGCCGCCCGGGAGCGACGCCCGCGACGTACGCCGACCTGCCGAACGACGCGGTGTCGCCGCTCTTCCAGGCCGTGGCAGAGGCGGCGGAAGAGGCCATCTACAACTCGCTCTTCAAGGCCACCACCGTCCGCGGCCGCGGCACCACCGTCGAGGCGCTCCCGCTCGACCGCACGCTCGAGGTGCTGCGCCGGTACAACGCGCTGAACCAGGATCGCACGCTGCCGCCGGGACGGCCCTGAACGGCGGGTTCTTACGGCCGGCCCCCCACCCTGGCGCTTCGCGCCGGTCGTTGCCGCGAATTCATTCGCGCTCCCCCACCCACGCGCTCTGCATTCCGGGGCCTACTTTCCCCGCTTGCGCCCCGGCGGCGCTCCGTCGATCTTCCCCGCCCCGAACGATCCTTCCCCACCACACCACCCGCGACACGACGATGGACCCAGCCGACGCAGCAGAGCTGATCTCCGAGATCAAGGAAGAACGGGCCGAGGCCGAGGCCGGCGAGAAGTTCAGGAACAGGGCCGCGCTCACCATCGCGATCATGGCGATGCTGCTGGCCGTCGGCAGCCTGGGCGGCGGCAACGCGACCGACGACATGGTCTACGGCAACATCAAGGCGAGCGACACCTGGGCCTTCTACCAGGCGAAGAACGTGCGGCAGACGGAGTACCGGCTCGCCGCCGACCGCCTGGAGCTGGAACTCGCCGACCCGTCGCTGAACGCCACCGCGCGCACGGCGGCCCAGGCGCAGCTCGCCAGGTACCGCGAGACCATCGCGCGCTACGACAACGAGCCCGACCCGAAGGCCCCCGGCGACTCGCTCCGGGGCGAGGGGAAGCAGCAGCTCGCCACGCAGGCGCGCAGCTACGAGGCGGTCCGCAACCGTGCGTCGGACCGCGACGGCAACTTCGACTACTCCGAGGTCTTCCTCCAGCTCGCCATCGTCCTCGGCTCGGTCGCGATCCTGGCGGGGTCGCGGGCGGTGCTGACCATGTCGTGGGTGCTGGGCGCCATCGGGGCGGTGCTGATGGTCAACGGCTTCCTCCTCCTCTTCCCGCTCCCGTTCTGAGCCACGCGGGAGCGGCGCACTTCCGCGCGCGACGGCGCGGACGTAGCTTCGACGGAAACCGCACCCCACACCGACACCCTTCGAGGAACCCGACGATGCGAACCCTCATCCTGGGCGTGGCGCTGCTCGCGTCGGCCGCGCCGCTGGCGGCGCAGGGCGGCCACCAGCACGACGACCCCGACCACGCGGCGGCCGGCGGCGGCACGCTCCCCGCCGGCTGGCACGCCCACCCGGACCACGCCGGGGCGGACCTGGCCGGCCTGCGCTTCGTGCCGATGGGCGGCGGCTTCCACGCCACCACTGGCCCCGCGGTGATCCTCTGGAACCCCGCCAACGCCCCCACCGGCGAGTTCACCGCCCACGCCACCTTCGGGCAGACCCGGGCGCCGATGCACCCCGAAGCCTATGGGCTGTTCATCGCCGGGAGCAACCTGGACAGCGCGGCGCCCGAGTACATGTACTTCCTGGTCCGCGGCGACGGGAAGTACATGGTGCGCCACCGCGCCGCCAACGGCGACCTGCACACCATCGTCGACTGGACCGAGAGCCCGGCGGTGCACCGGCAGAACGAGGCGGGGCAGGCCACCAACGCGCTGGCGGTGGAGGGCGGGCCGTGGGGGGTGCGCTACAAGATCAACGGCACGCAGGTGGCCGAGTGGCTGAAGCGCGACGTCCCCTACCTCAAGGCCGACGGCATCGTGGGGCTCCGGGTGAACCACAACCTCGACGTGCACATCTCCGACTTCGGCGTCACGCGGCCGTAGCGCGTCTCGGGCTCAGCCAACGGCCGTCTCACACAGAGACGCTGAGGAACCGAGAGAAAAGCACTGCTCTCGGTTCCTCTGCGTCTCTGCGTGAAACGTTCTGTTACTGCTTTTTCGAAGTGTCGGGGCGGGCTGGGGCGGCCGTGGTGCGGTCGGCGGGGGCGATCCACCACTTGCCGATGGTGTTGTACTCGCCGCGCACGTCCATCTCCACCCCGTGCAGGCGCTGGTTCACGCCCGTGAGGCGGCGCGGGTAGTAGAGCACGGTGTACGGGGACGCCTGGACCGTGGTGTGCTGGTACTCGCGCCAGAGCGGGGCGGCGGCGGCGCGGCCGGGCGTCGCGTTCAGCGAGTCGATCATCCGGTCCACCGCCGGGTCGCAGAAGCTGATGATCTGGAAGGGCCGGCCCCGCATCCGGCAGAGCAAGATCTCCGCGTCGTCCTTGCGGAAGGTGTCGACCCACGAGCTCACGACCGCGTCGAACTGCCGCTCCGGTCCCGTCATCTGCGCCACCAGCGTGTTCCACTCCACCAGCCGCGGCTCCACCTGAACGCCGATCCTGGCGAGCTGCGCCTGCACCATCTCCGTCACGTCCTTCCGCACCTGGTTCCCCTCGTTCGTCTTCAGCGTGAAGCGAAAGGGGTGCCCGGCGGCGTCCTCCAGCACGCCGTCGCCGTTGAGGTCCTGCCATCCCGCCTCCGCCAGCAGCCGCCGCGCGCCCGCCGTGTCGTAGGGGACGAGCGACTGCACGTCGGTGCTGTCGTAC
The DNA here is from genome assembly GCA_035995965.1 of Longimicrobium sp. Taxonomy (GTDB): domain Bacteria; phylum Gemmatimonadota; class Gemmatimonadetes; order Longimicrobiales; family Longimicrobiaceae; genus Longimicrobium. Next base: position 4,874 of record DASYJZ010000736.1, read on the forward strand.
GACCAGTGCGCCGGCGTCACCGTCGAGCGGCCCACCTCGCCGTAGCCGAAGAGGAGCGCGTCCACGATCTGGCGGCGGTCGATCGCCATGGTGAGCGCCCGCCGCACCCGTGCGTCGGCGAACATCGGCCGCCGCTCGTTCCAGGCGATCCAGTTCCACTGCCGCCCCTGCGCGGCCACCAGCCGCGTGCGCGGGCCAGCGGTGATGCGCTGTGCCTGTCCGGCGTTGGCGGCGATGTACACGTCCAGCACCCCGGTGAGCAGCTCCGTGAGCAGCGTGGTCTGCTCGGGGATGAAGCGGTAAACCACCCGGTCCAGGTAGGGCCGCCCGCCCAGCGCCTTCGGGAAGTCGGGATTGGCCTCGAATACCCATTCCTGTCCCGGGGTGTGGCGTACGAAGCGGAAGGGTCCGTTCCCCACCGGCGTCCGCGTGCCGAAGGGGTAGGTGGCGAGCTGACCCGGCGGCACGCTCCCCAGCAGGTGCTCCGGCATGATCGGGAGCTGGTAGAAGGCGTCCAGGAACTCGGAGTGCGGCCGGAGGCGGAAGCGCACCGTGCGGTCGTCCACCATGACGACCCGCGGGTCGTAGAAGTCGAAGCTGGACGCGTTCGGATAGGCCGTGGCGGTGTCGCGCGCACGGTCGTAGGTGAAGGCCACGTCGCGCGCCGTCACCGGCCGGCCGTCGTGCCAGCGCACGTCGGGGCGCAGGTGGAAGGTGAGCTCCAGTGAGTCCGGCTTCACCCGCGCCGTATCCCACCGCTCCGCCAGCCAGGGGATCACGTTCAGCCTGTCGTCGTAGCGCACCAGCGTCATGAACAGCAGGTCGCGCTGGATGGCGTAGCTGTCGGCGTCGCTGTTGGTCAGCGCGTTCATCGACTGCAGGTCGCCATAGCTGCCAATGGTGACGGTGCCGCCATAGCGCAGCGAGTCGGGGACCTCGCCGTCGGGGGAGCGGCCGGCGGCGCGGCTGCGGCCGGTGTCGGTGCAGGCGGCGAGCAGCAGCGCAGACGCGAGCCCCGCCAGGGGACGGCGCAGGGAATGCCTGACCATCTTTTCTCCGGAACGGTGCGTGGGACGGGTGAGCCGGGATGTGCCGGCTAGTTTAGGTCACCGCGGTGACGCTGCGCCAGAGGGACGGAACGTCGATGGGGCGGGAACGGCCCCGTTCGACGCCCGCCGCCACTCCCGGGACGCGCGGCTCCGCGCGACGTCCCCTGCGGCGCGCCCGGGTGCACGGCGTCGCCGGCGCTCGCGCGGGCGGTCCGCGGGCGGACGGCTTGTGCGCGGGGCCCCGGGAAGGGATCTTGGGCGCGTCCCGTCCTCCCGTCTTCCCCGTCCCCACTCGATTCCGCCCGCCGATGCGCAAGCTCCGCTTCCCCCACCCGATGACCCTGCTGCTCGGCTGCATCCTGCTGGCGATGGCGCTGAGCTGGGTGCTCCCGTCGGGCGAGTACGCCCGCCGCGACGATCCGGTCACCGGGCGCAGCATCGTGGTCCCCGGCACCTACCACGCGGTCCCCGCCGCCTCCGTCGGCCCCTTCCAGGCGCTGGTGGACATCCCCAAGGGGATGATCGACGCGGCGGACGTCATCTTCCTGGTCTTCCTGGTGGGCTCCGCGTTCACCGTGGTGGACCAGACGGGAGTGCTGCGCCGCGCGGTGGACGCGCTGGTGCGCCGGCTGGAGGGGCGCACCTGGGTGGTGATCCCGGTGATCTCCCTCCTCTGCGCCACCGGCGGAGCGCTGATCCACATGCAGGAGGAGTTCATCGCCATGGTCCCCCTGCTGCTGGTGGTGACCCGGCGGATCGGGTACGACGCGGTGGTGGCGGTGGCGGTGAGCGTGGGGGCGGCGGCGGTGGGCGCGGCGTTCAGCCCCATCGACCCGTTCATGGTGGGGATCGCGCAGAAGCTGGCGCAGCTCCCGCTCCTCTCCGCCACGCCGTATCGGATGACCTTCCTTCCCCTGGCGCTCGCCATCTGGATCGGCGGGACGCTGCGCTACGCCGCCCGCACCCGCGTCGCGCCCGGCTCGGCCGCGCTGGAGCCCGTCGAGCCGGGTGCCATCGAGCCGGAGTCGGCGGAGGTGGACGCGGCCGAGGAACGCGCGGCCGGCGTCGGGGCGCCCGAGCGGATGGGGACGCGCGACACGATCGTGCTGGTGCTGGTGATCGCCACCTTCGCGACCTACGTGTACGGGATCCTCGAGCTTGGGTGGGGCTTCAACGAGATGTCGGGGCTCTTCTTCGCGATGGGGGCCGTCGCGGGGGTCATGGGGGGACTGGGGGTGGGCGGGCCGGTGGACGGGTTCATCCGCGGCTTCAAGGAGATGGCGTTCGCCGGGATCCTGATCGGCTTCGCGCGGGCGATCTTCGTGGTGCTGCAGGACGGGAAGATCGTGGACACCATCGTGAACGGCCTGGTGACCCCCGTCGCCGCGCTCCCGGTGACGCTCTCGGCGCTGGCGATGATGGGGGTGCAGGCGCTGATCCACTTCCCCGTGCCCAGCGTGAGCGGGCAGGCGGTGCTGACCATGCCGGTGCTGGTTCCCGCCTCGGACCTGCTGGGCCTCCCGCGCCAGGTGACGGTGCTCGCCTACCAGTACGGCGCCGGCCTCACCGAGCTGCTGGCGCCGACCAACGGCGCCCTGGTCGCCGTGCTGATCGCCGCCGGCGTGCGCTTCGACCGCTGGCTCCGCTTCGCGATCCCACTGCTCGCGCTGCTCTTCGCGCTGGGCGCCGTGGCCGTGGTCATCGCGATCGCCATCGGGCTGAAGTAGCGACGGGCCCCCTCGAAGCTGCGACGTCGGAGCGGTCCTTGTATGTCACACGGCCGTGTTCATCAACATGGCCGTGTTACATCGAGGTCGCTTCGACGACCGGGGCGAAAGGACGA
>DASYJZ010000737.1:0-2232 GCA_035995965.1 Longimicrobium sp.
CCGGTCGCGCGTGACCTTGGCCAGGATCGACGCCGCGGCGATGGAGTGCACCTTGGCGTCGCCGTCCACGATCGCCGTCTGCCCCTCCAGCCCCAGCTCGGCGACGGGGAGCCCGTCCACCAGCAGGTGCCCGGGCGGGCAGGAGAGGTGGCGGACGGCGCGCTGCATGGCCAGCGCCGTCGCGCGGAGGATGTTGATGCGGTCGATCTCCGCCGCCGACGCCGCGCCGATCCCCCAGCAGACGCAGGAGCCGACGATCTGGTCGTAGAGCGCCAGCCGCTTCTCGTGCGTGAGCTTCTTGCTGTCGTCCACCCCCCGCAGCCAGCACCCCTCCGGCAGGATCACCGCCGCGGCGACCACGGGCCCGGCGAGCGGCCCCCGCCCCACCTCGTCGATCCCGGCGACGTGCAGCACGCCGCGGGCCCAGAAGCCGAACTCCGTCGCCAGCAGCTTCTGCAGCCGGGCGGCGGTGGGCTTGCGGAGGCGCTTCGGCTTCTTCTTCGCGGCGGGCACGTGAGGACAGCTGGATGCGGACGGCGTGGTGGACGGGGAATGGATACAGGATTCGGGGGACGGACACAACCGGAGGGATACCGAAGCAGCCCATCCCCATCCTGTCGTGCATTGCTTCGACAGGATGGTCTCATCTCACCCGAATCGGGCTGAAGACGGGTGAGCAAGGGAAACTGCCTGGTCTCACACGGGGCCAACTGGGTCAACGGGGTTGATGTTCACCGTTGACCCCGTTGACTCCGTTGACCCCGTGTGAGACCGATTTCCGAAATCGGCTGTGCAAACGGACGAGGGATCTTTAGGCGCAAGGCGAGACCTCCCAGGGCAAGAACTGGAACTGTCCCCGCACAGCCGCCGGATCTACGCCGCCTGAGCCTTGGTCGTGAGAGCTTCGCGTTCATGTGCACGCTCGCCCTGCTCGGCGTCGCCTCGTATCCGGTTCTGTCCGTCGGCTCGCGGTCTCGCTAGCGGCTTCTTTCAGCACTGTCCTCGCGGCTCAGCACCTTGCCATTCGCTCGGGTCGCTACGACCAACTCCCCAGGACTTTCACCTCCAAGCTCCAGCCCATGCCGGGCACACACACGACGAAGCCCCGATGCCAGCAACGGCACCGGGGCTTCATCCGTGGAGTGGGCCTGGGTAGAGTCGAACTACCGGCCTCACGCGTTCGGACCCAGCCGGCCCGCCGCCTCCACCAGCCGCACCGCGGGGGAGCCCGAGAACGCCGGCAGCTCCCGAACCCGCAGCGCGGCGGTGGCGATGTCGCCAGCCACCGAACCCACGCGCGCCCCGGCCTCCGCCAACTCCTCCACGCGCCCGACGAAGCGGACGAAGACGTGGATCTCCTGGTCCAGCAGCGACGTGTCGTCGCGCGCGCGGGCCAGCAGCGCGCGCAGGCGGTGGTCCAGCTTGTTCTCGGCGGCGTCGGCCATGGGCGAAACTCGGGTCAGGAGCGCAGCTCCAAGGTTACGCCGCCCACCAGCTCGCCGCCAGCGTACTGCGCCACGTGCACGAAGCGCCGCTCACCCGCGGGCTGGGCGCCGCGCACAGCCAGCCGCACGGGCACCCTCTCGCCTTCGGCGAGTGCCACCTGCGGCAGGCGCAGCCGCTCCGCTCCTTGGCTGGACACACGTGCCACCCCGTCGGCGAACTCCACCGCCGCCGCACCCTCGATCCCTGTGCGGCGCCATACGTCGTCGCCGCGATAGGTCGAGCGCAGGTCATCCGGAGCACCGCCCGGGGGCGCCGGCAGCGCGGAGCGAAGCCCCAGCCCCCGCGCCAGTAACCTCCGGAAGCCGGCAACACACCCCGCGCGCGACGCCGGCATCGCGCCCCCGGCCGCCCGCACCTCGATGAGCCGGCGGTCGCGTACCGGCACCGTCCGGGCCGGAAGGGTGAGAAGCAGGTCGCCCGCCGCCAGCGCGCGGGTGACCACCAGCGAGTCGCCGCGCCCCGTGCCGGTCACGTAGAACGAGGTGTCGGCGCTGTCGCCATCGCCCAGGTTCTGCACGTGCGTGTTGCGCAGGGCCACGTTGTTGTCCGCGGTGATCGCCGACCATCCGCCCGCCCCCACGCTCGCCGGGTCCGCCTCCGTGTCCAGCCGTACCAGCAGGCAGAAGTGGTCGTCGGCCGCGAGGTTTGTGCCGGGAGCCGGCGGGGCCCACGCGAACACGACCTGGATGGAGGCGCCGCCGCCGAGCGTGGGAATCACGATCGTGT
>DASYJZ010000738.1:0-1609 GCA_035995965.1 Longimicrobium sp.
CCGGATGGTGTAGACGCCGTCGTTGGGGAGCGTGAACTCCAGCACCGAGTTGGTGCCCTCGGGGCCGTCGTCGTTGCCGGCGAGCTCGTTGTAGCTGGCGCCGTCGGCCGTGCCGATGGACACGAAGGTGTCGAAGGCGTCGGAGCTCATGGTGATCCGCAGGCGCTCGCCCGCGCGGCCCTGGTAGGTCCAGTAGTCGTAGTAGGAGTTGTCGTCGCCGCTCGGGTCCTCGTCGTTGAGCGTGCCGGTCACCTCCTGGTTCGGCTCGATCGGGTGCGGCGTGGCGGTGGTCGGGCCGGCCTGGCGCTCGGTGACCGACACCGTGTACGCGCCCGTCTTCGTCCCCACCTCGTTGGCGCGGATCACGTACTGCCCGTCGTCGGGAAGGGTGATCGTCATCCGCGAGTTGGTGCCGTCGCCCCCGTCGTCGTCGGTGCGGATGGAGTTGAACTGCGTTCCCTCCATCTTCCCGACGTTGAGGAAGGCGTCGAGCGAGTCGGCCTTCATCTCGATCTGCACCCGCTGGCCCCGCCGCCCGTTGAAGATCCAGGTGTCGTAGAAGGTGTCGTCGTCCTCCAGCACCGCGTCGGTCTCGTCGAGCCGGCCGGACAGTGTCTGCCCCACGCCGATGTTCCGCGGCGCCGTGATGACGGCGGCGGGCGCGGCGGCCAGGCTCAGCGTGTACGCGCCCGCGCCGTCTTCGGCCAGCGACTGCGCCACCAGCAGGTAGGTGCCGTCGTCGGGAACGGTGAAGCGCGCCCGGGCGTCGGTGTTCTTCTCGCCGCCGCCGCGGTCGTCGTCGGTGGCGATGGCGTCGGTGATCCCGCTCACCGTGCGCGCGACGGTGAGGAAGGCGTCGAAGTCGCTGGAGCGCATGGTGCCGATCAGCCGCTGCCCCTTGCGCCCCACGAAGCGGTAGACGCGGAAGCGGCCCTTCTCGGTGGTGCGCGGGTCGCGCGTGGTGAGCGTGCCGGTGACCGTCTGCCCCACGCGGATCAGCCCCGGCGTAGAGGATGCCGACGCGGACGAGCGGTTGGCGGCGGGGGTGCGGCGCTGCGCGTGCGAGGGCGTGGCCAGCAGCGCCCACGCCGCGGCTGCTGCCGCTGCGTACTGCATGCGTCTCATGGAGGTCACCGTGGAGATCGGGGGTGGGGGAGGGGAGATGGAGCATGCCGCCGCACCGGCCGCGACGCGGCGCTGGCCGGTTGGGACGGGGTCAATCTACCGCGCGGCGTGGAAAAGAAAAGGCTCCCGTCCGCCGCGCGGGCCGCGCCGGCACAGGGTTCGTGCAGCCTCCGCTCAGAAGCCGTCGTCGTCGTAGAGGGCGCGCTCCTCGGCCTCCAGCGTCTCGCGCAGCGCCCGCTCCCACGACACGCCCTCGGTGAAGGCGCGCGCCTGCGCCTCGTTCCAGACCCCGCCGAGCACCACCTCGGCCACGCCGAACGGCAGCCCTTCGCGGGTGCGCCGCAGCTCCGCGGCGCGCGTGGCGACGGGGAGGAGCTCCGGCGGGATGTCGGCGAGCGGCGAGAGGTACTTCGCGCCCGCGGTCTCGGGGGTGCGCCCCTCGCCCTGCACCTTCACCGGCGCCTTCGCGGCGGGGACGCGCCGG